>JAHIVR010000098.1 GCA_018816625.1 Nanobdellota archaeon
TAACCTCACACTGAATCGTGTCATAGGCTAGCATTCTTGATTCTTCGGAAGATGTTGGATTAGAACTACATCCCGGAGTTAATAAAATTCCTCCTGTAACTAATCCTCCAACCAAAAGTGTTTTTTGTAATCTATTCATAAAAAATCTAGAATTATCCTATTTATAAAGTTTTATACGCTGTAAACATTAGTTTAATAAATGTGTTTTTACTAATTTGATAATGAATAAAAAGGGGCAGTTTTACATGCTTGCAGCAATAGTCATCATATCCTTGTTTCTTGGATTTATTGCTATACAAAATTATTCTAAGACAACAAAATCAACCAGAGTTTATGATTTGAAAAAAGAGTTGGAGATAGAATCGGGAAAGTTTTTGGATGATGGAGCAAAATACGGAGTTTATGACTGGCAGAGTTTTACTGGAAACTTTTCAAAACACGCCGGTAGAGATATTAATATAATATATGCTGTTGGAATTATGGGTAGTTTAGATGTATTTAGATATGATGAAGATGGAGTAAAAATAAAAGACCTTATATACTCTGATAACGTCGGGGAGGTAATTATTACCTGGGAAGATGTTAACTATGCCTTTAAAACGGCAGAAGGACAAAACTTTTATTTCATAATTGCCCAGTATATAAATGAGGAGAGGTATATCGCTACAAACCAGTAAGATGAAGAATAAAAGAGGGATAAGCGTCATGGTGGGGTATGTTTTACTTATTACTTTGGCGGTTGTTATGGGAGGAATTTTGTATGCCTGGCTTAGCGGGTGGATTCCTGCGGAGGTCCCGGAGTGTCCAGAAGCAACATCCATCGTCATAAAAGATTATAATTGCAATTTAACTTCTAATAGACTGGATTTAACTCTATCGAATAACGGGAGATTTGATCTTGGGGGATATTTAATAAGGGTCACAAACACTTCAACTCAAGAGATAGCCACCATAAATCTTGGACCCTCTTTGATATTTACCGGAAGGGGGATAATCTTTGAAAATTTTGTATTGCTTGGTGATTTGAATGATAATTCTTTTGTTGCAAATGATGAAGTTCAAAACGCGTTTAACATAACAAGATATGGGAATTTGCATAAAGTTGAGATAACTCCAGCAAGATGGTATAATCAGGACAATAAAGTTAGATTTTTAAGTTGTGGTGATGTTTCAACGCTTAGGCAAGACATTAATTGTACCTAATATAAAAATTTAAAAACAAGTGAAAACTATGGTTAATATGAATAAAAAGAGGGGTGTGTCGCCGGTTGTAGCTACTGTTCTTTTAATAGCAATGGTTATTGTTATTGCATTAATAATCTTCTTGTGGTTTAAAAATATTGGGGGGGAGGTTGTTTCAAAGTTCGGACAAAATATTGAGCTGACATGTGGAGAAGTGGAATTCTACGCTGATTATGATAATAACCAGGTTTATATCTCCAATATAGGCACAATTCCTATTTTTGGAATGTCTGTAAAGGTCAACAGTGGTTCTAGCCACGAGACTAAGAACATAATTAATGAATTTGATAATTGGGATACACGGGGACTTGATCAGGGGGAAACATATTCTGGACCTAGAAAAAGCGGGCCCTACGGAACGGATGTTGAATCTTTAATACTAACTCCCGTATTGCTGGGAACAACGGATGATGGAGAAAAAACATTTAAGTGTAATGAAAACCAGTACGGAAAGGAGGTGTTGGTCTTCTAAAGTCCGTCCAAGCGTGGTCGAACTAAGGAGGTACTTGTATTTTGATGGGAATTAATAATAAAAGGGGTTTATCTGGTGTTGTAACCGCACTTATGTTAATACTTTTAGCATTGGTCTTAGTTGGAATTGTGTGGGCCGTCATAAGCAATCTTGTTGAAGAAAAATTACAGGGAAGTGAATCTTGCATAGATACTTTTGAGAAGGTAACTCTTGGAAATTCTTTTACGTGTTATAACGCAACATCAAAACTATCACAAATCTCATTGAATATCGCAGACATAAGTGTTGATAGTGTTATAATTTCTTTTGCTAAAGGGGGAACAACTAAAAGTATTGAGTTGACCAACACAGATAAAATTATTCCTAATTTTGGTCCGTATGGGGGGGTTCTTGGAGTTAATGTTAAACTCCCTGGGGAGAATGGGGGGCTGACTTATATTTTTAATGGAACTGCTGAAGGGTTTGATGTCGGTCCTCTTGGAGCAATAGAAGTTAGGCCAGTAGTTTCTGGAAACCAGTGTGATACCACAGACACAATACAAGGAATAGATCTTTGTCTGTAAAAGAAAAGATTAAAAACTTATTCTGGCTTCATAGTTTATGAAAATAGTAGGTGATAAAAGTAGGCTTGGCCAGGTCTGGGTCGAGACAATTGTTTACACTTTAATTGCCTTAGCTTTAATAGGATTGTTTATAACATTCGCTAAACCAAAAGTTGAAGAGATACAAGATAAATCAATTGTCGAGCAGAGTGTTGAGATACTAGAGGAAATAAATAGTATAATTCTCACTATGGTTCAGGGGGGATCTGGAAACCAAAGAGCTCTTGAGCTTGGAGTTAAAAAAGGTTTTTTTATGATAGATAGTGTCAACGACCAATTAAGTTTTGAAATAGACGGGAAATATGTTTATACGGAGCCTGGAGAAGACGGGCAACCGGGAGAGAGCGTTAAAGTTGGGAATGTTTTGGCCAGCACAAAAAACCAGGGAAAGACCAGCATAGTAACCTTAATAAGTGACTATGACAATATGTATAATATCAGTTACAATGGAGGTGAAGAAAAAAGATCTATTAGTAGGGCTCCAACCCCTTATAAGATTTTAATATCTTATAAAGGAGATAGCGGTGGAGAGCCAATAATTGATTTTATAATACAATAATGGATAAATTAAGTGCTAGAGCAATACAAACATACCCCCGGGTGCACATAGACTTTAATCCAAAAATCCCTCCCTTAAAGAAAATAAAAGATAAAACAAAAATAAATATAAGATACACACTAATAGAGCCTTTTGCATTTGTGCATATTCACTGGGATGAGAAAAAATACGAGGTCATTTATGAGTTAGAAGAACCGGTTTTGGATGAAAGGGAAAAGAGATACAAGGAACAGATTATTGCTGCAATGAAGAATCTGGTAGATTATACCGTTGTTGTTGAAAAAGAAAGGGAAAAGTTATTAGACTATATTGATAAAAGATTCAAGCTATTGGCCATTGAATTGGGACTTAATATCTCGTACGAGAGTTATAGGAAAATATATTATTACCTTGCAAGAGATTTTGTTGGTTTTAATGAAATAGACCCTTTGTTAAGAGATTATTTTGTTGAGGATATAGAGTGCAATGGTACAGACACCCCGGTGTATATCGTTCATAGAAGATATAGAAACATAAAAACAAACATTGTATTCAAAGACATGGACATTCTTGCTAGTTTCATTGAAAAGCTGGCTCAGAGGACAGGGAAGTATATTTCTTATGCCAACCCAATACTGGATGGGAGTCTACCTGACGGAAGCAGAGTAAATGCAACCTACACAAAAGACA
>JAHIVR010000099.1 GCA_018816625.1 Nanobdellota archaeon
CTTGAAAAAGAAGCAGATTTAAATGATGAGCTAAAAAGCCAGTTAAAAAATCTAAATGTTAAAACCCCAATAGACTTCGCAGTTAAAATAAATGGAAAAAGAAAAGAGCTTTCTTTGGAGGAGTTTCCGAGCACGTATGGAATTTATGATGTTGGACAAAAAACAATTAAAAAATATGTTGGGGAGATAAAAAAAGCAAAGTCAATTTATATGAAGGGCCCTGCAGGAGATTTTTCTTCTAAGGGTTTTGAAAAAGGAACTTACTCAATATTAAAAGCAATTGTAAAAAGCAAGGCTTTTTCTCTAATTGGGGGAGGGCATTTGAGTGATGCTATAGATAAATCAGGAATTTCTAAAAAGAAGTTTGGGCATATTAGCCTTTCTGGTGGTGCTTTGTTAAAATATCTTGCAGGAGAGAAATTGCCTGGATTGGAGGCCTTGAAATGAAACTCGTAAAAGTCAAAAATTATAAAGAATTATCAAGGAAGGCTAGTGATATTTTGATTAATGAAATTTCTAAAAAACCAAATCTTGTTTTGGGTTTTGCTACTGGGGAAACTCCATTAGGGTTGTATAAAGAACTGGTAATGGCTTATAAAAAAAGGAAAGTTGATTTTTCAAAGATTAAGAGTTTTAATTTAGATGAATATTATCCTATGAAAAAAAGGGATAAGAATAGTTATTATTTTTTTATGCATAATAATCTATTTGACAAGGTTAATTTGAATAAATTTAATATTAATTTTTTAAATGGAGAGACAAAAGATGCGGAAAAAGAGTGTAAGAATTATGAAAGGAAAATTAAAAAAAATCCGATAGATATTCAAATTCTTGGTGTTGGAGTTAATGGGCACATTGGTTTTGATGAGCCAGGATCAAGAGAAGATTCAAAAACACGACTTGTTAGATTGACTGATTCTACAATAGAAAGTAATTTTAAGATTTTTAAACATGGAAAAATCCCAGATAAAGCTTTGACGATGGGGATAGGGACTATAATGGCATCAAAGAAAATTATTCTTTTGGCCAATGGTAGAGCAAAAAAAGAGGCAATTAGGCACCTAATAAAGGGCCCAGTAACCGAAAGATGGCCGGTAAGTTATTTAAGAAAGCATAAGGATATGGTTTTAATTGCTGACAAGGCGTGTTTGGGTTAAGTTTAAAATTAACGATTTCTTTGTTATATTAAAGAAGATGGTGGAATTAGATATTACTGAGGAGGCCTATATAAAAGCAAAGGAGGCACTTAAGAGGTGCGAAACTTCTTATGGGCTGTATGCTTCTGGTGGAAAAAATGGGTATAAAGGGGTTTGGTCTAGAGATAGCATGATTTCTCTGATAGGTGCTAGCACCGATAAAGATAAGAGTTACAGAGATCAGTTTAAAAAAAGTCTCTTGACTCTTGGGAAATATCAGAGTAAGCTAGGGCAGATTCCCAATGCGGTCTTGCATTTTGAAAGAAAAAATCCAGAAGTTGATTTTAAGTCAATTGATTCAAGTTTGTGGTTTGTTCTGGGGCATTATATGTATAAGAGAAGATATAAGGATGCTTCATTATTCAAAAAAGATAAGGAAAAAATAAAAAAAGCATTGACTTGGATTGCTTATAGGGATGTTGGAGAGGACATAACTCTAGAACAACTTCCCACAACTGATTGGCAGGATGCGTTTCCACACAAGTTTGGTGCGGTCATTAGTACTCAGACACTTTATTATAAAATTCTTGACTTCGTTGGGGATAAAAAGAAAATGAGAAAATTAAACTATATTGTAAATAAAAATAATCAGGATAAATTATGGGGGGGGAAATTTTATTGGGCGTATAGGTGGAAAAACCATAATAAATATAAAGAAATTGGAAGCTGGTTTGATTCTTTTGGGAATGTACTTGCCATTTTATTTGATTTGGCTACTAAAAAGCAGTCTAAGAAGATTCTTACCTATATAAAGAAGAATAAAATAAATAGGCCCTATCAGTTAAAAGACATTTACCCTCCTATAAAAAAGTCAAGTGAGTATTGGCAGGACTACTATTATGATGCTAAGGCAACACCAAATCTCTATTTGAACGGGGGGATATGGCCTTATTTGGGTGGATTTTATGTTCTCGCTTTGGTAAAAATGAAGATGTTTAAAGAGGCTAAGGAAGAATTGGAAAAATTAGCTGAGGCAAATCTTAAAGGAAATACTTTTCCAGAGTGGATAGACCCAATAACTAAAGAAACACACGGAGAATTTCAGGCCTGGAGCGCTGGAACTTACATCTGGGCTTATAATTCTTTAAAAAGTAAGAAATTTTTAATATAATATGATAAAAATAAGAGATGAAAAAGTACTTGTTAAGCCAGAGGATTTGAAACCAAGTTCTAAAGAATTTGAGGTTTTGGGAGTTTTAAATCCTGGAGCGTTGAGACTTAAAGATGGAAGGATAGTAATTTATGTTAGAGTTATAGAGAGATTAAAGAAGACGGAAGATTCTAGATATTTTTATTCTCCAAGATTTGTAGGAAAAGAAAGATTTGAAATAAAAATTGATAAATTCTCAAAGAGAAGTGTAGAAGGAAATAGCAACATGGATATTTCTTTTAAAGATGGTACTAAAAGACTTACCTACATCTCTCATTTTAGGAGAGTTGTCCTGGATAAGAGCGGATTTAAAATTTTAAGTCTCGAACAAAAACCAGCTTTTTATGGTACGTGTTTGAATGCTGAATTAGGAGTTGAAGATCCTAGAATAACTAAAATTAAAGATTTTTATTGCATGACTTATGTTTCTTTAAGTAGGAGAGAGGGTGTATCAACTTGTTTAGCAATTTCGAAGGATGGATTTAATTGGGAGAGGAAAGGGATTATATTTGGAGAGCAAGATAAGGATGTTGTAATTTTTCCAGAAAAGATAAAGGGAAGGTATGTGGCTTTTGATAGGCCAGAAGGAAATTTTGAATTTGCTCCTCCCCATATATGGGTAGCTTATTCAAAGGATTTGCAGTACTGGGGGAAGTTGAAAGGGGTTTTTTTTTCAAAGAAAAGTATTGATTTTCATAGGAGTGGTGCTGGGCCTCCTCCAATAAAAACCGAAAAAGGGTGGTTGTTCATATTTCATGGA
>JAHIVR010000100.1 GCA_018816625.1 Nanobdellota archaeon
AATAGTTAATTTCAAAAAAGCAGAATTTGATATTAGAGAATATATCAAGAAATCCTTGGGAAAAGGGAAGATAAGTAGGGTTAAAATAGAATACACTCCGGTAGGGGAAAAAATAATAATCTCCACAAACAAACCAGGATTGGTTATTGGTAGAGGGGGAGAGAAGATACAAGAGTTGACAAGATTCTTAAAAACAAGTTTCAATCTGGAGAATCCCCATATAGAAATTGAAGAGATACTTTATCCAGAACTTGACTCCCAAATAATGGCTGATGAAATTGCCTTGGGGTTAGAAAGATTTGGCCCTTTAAAATTTAAGGTGATTGCTTATAGAACATTACAAAAAATAATAGCTGCTGGAGCCCTTGGAGTTGAAATAAGATTGAACGGAAAACTTCCCAGTTCAAGAGCAAAACCCTGGAGATTTGCCCAAGGATATCTTAAAAAAACTGGAGATAGTGCTAAAGTGGTTGATAGGGCTCAAGCAAGAGCGGAAACAAAACCAGGAACAGTTGGGATAAAAGTTAGCATTCTTGCTCCTACTGCAATATTAAAAGATAGGATAAATGTTGATGAAGTTCTCTTAGAACAACTTAAAAAAAACCAACAAGAACCAGAAACAGAAGTTAAAAAGAGAATAAATAAGAAGAATAAAAAATGAAAACAAAAGAATTAAAAAACATGACTAGAAATGAAAGAGAAAAGAAACTTAAGGAGATTAAGTTAGAATTGATAAAATCCAGGGTAAGTGCCACCAAAACCGGAAGTTCAAAGACAAAACAAGCGAAGAAAATAATTGCGAGAATACTCACACTCAATAAAACTCCTAATGAAGGAGTTAAAAGATAAAAACAATGGAAATATGCCCAAAATGTGGCTTGCCCGAGCAGGCCTGTGTGTGTGAACAGATTGTAAAAAGTTCGCAGAAGATAAAGGTAACAACTGACAAGAAAAGATACGGCAAAGTAGTGACTGTTGTTACCGGGTTCGAAAGTGACGTCGATGTGAAGAAGATCGCAAAGGCTCTCAAAAATGAGCTTGCTTGCGGAGGAACTTACAAAAACGGCATTATTGAACTCCAAGGAGACCACAGAAGGAAGATAAAAGAACTCCTTGTTGGCCTTGGATTTGACGAAGAGTCCATAAGCGAATAATCACCCGCACGAACAAAAAGAAAAATGAAAAAAACGAAACAAAAAAATGGAAAGCAGAAAAAATCAAAAGTAGCTGGAGCTGATTGTAATGATAGAAACTGCCATATTCATGGAAATTTAAAATCCAGGGGAAGAATCTTTGAGGGTACTGTAAAGAGCAAGTTCCCTAAAAGAATTTCAATTGAATTTGAAAGAATGGTTTATGTTAGAAAATATGAAAGATATGCAAAATCTAAAACAAAGATCCACGCAAGACTTCCAAATTGCATGGCAGATCAAATAAATATTGGGGATTATGTAAGAGTGCAAGAGTGTAGACCATTAAGCAAGATAATCCATTTTGTAGTAATTCAAAAGATTAAAGACAAACAAAAAGATAAACAAGAAGGAGATTTAAAATGAAAGCAAATATAAAATTTTCATTCACTCGAAATAAACAAGAAGGGCATTTCAAATGAAAGCAAATATAAAATTTTCATTCACTCGAAATAAACAAGAAGGGCATTTCAAATGAAAGCAATAAGTGCAAGAGCAACAAAGGGATTAAATATTGGGTCTTGGTTAATTGCAGCCGATAATAGTGGAGCAAAAATGGTTAAGATAGTTTCAGTAAAAAAAAGTAAGGCAAAGAAAAGAAAACAGGTTCCAGCAAAAATGGCAGATTGGGTTAAAGTTAGTGTTAAGAAAGGCCTTCCAGATATGAAGGGAAAAGTATTTGATGCCGTAATAATCAGGCAAAAAAAATCCTATAGGAGACTTAGTGGTGAAAGAATAGCCTTCGAAGATAACGCCGTAGCGATATTAAAGGACGATAAAGGAAACCCTAAAGGAACCCAAATAAAAGGTCCTGTTGCTAGGGAGGTAATGGAGCGATGGTCACAGGTAGCAAAAATAGCTTCTATAGTACATTAAAATGACAATAAATACACAATTACAGGAGATGCAGTATCATACTAGAGTTACAAATAGAACTTTAGAAATTATTAGAAGGCATAGAACCGTTCCGAGAACAATACTTAGAAGATATTACGAAATAAGCGAACACGCAAGAGGGTGGGGAATTAACACCGAGTTTGAAGATCTTAAAGTATTGGGATCATTAGAAGGGAGAGAGATAATATGAAAAAACAATTTAGCGCTACATGGAAGGCAAGTAGCCAACCAAGAAAACAAAGAAAATATTTAGCAAAAGCTCCATTGCACATTAAAAAGAAACAATTGGGGGTAAACCTCTCAAAAGATTTAAGAAAGAAACATGGTAAAAGAAGCACAATAGTTAGAAAAGGGGATATTGTGAAAATAATGAGGGGTAAATTTAACAAAAAGCAAGGGAAAGTTCTCGAAGTAAGAACAATGAAAAGCCAGATAATCATAGAAGGGATACAAGTTAAAAAGATAGAGGGTTCAAAAGTAGGAGTGCCAATAAAACCATCAAACCTCCAGATAATTGAGTTGAATTTGGAAGATAAAAAAAGAAATCAAAAACTATCAAAGAAGGAAGAAGGGAAAACCGAAACAAAAGATATTAAAAAAGTTAAAGTCGGCCCGAAGGAAGATAAACCAAAGAAAACAGAGACAAAATCAAATAAATTAAATACAAACAAAAAATAAAATGCACTTAAAAAGACATAAAGTCCCAAAAACATGGCCCGTATTTAGAAAAGGTACCAAGTATGTTATTAGGCCCTCTTCAAACCTAACTAGAGGTCTTCCCATCTTAGTTGTACTTAGAGAAGCGCTAGGAATTGCTCAAAACAGGAAAGAAGTCAAAAGAGCCATTCATTTAAAACACATTTTGTTAAATGGTAATCCCATAAATGATGAGAAGAATGCTGTTACCCTTTTTGATAAAATAACTCTCGTTCCTTCAAAGAAAATTTACAAGATGGTTCTTTCTTCTTTAGGTAAATT
>JAHIVR010000101.1 GCA_018816625.1 Nanobdellota archaeon
GAACCTATTTTTGATTTTGATACTAAAGAGTTTGTAGAAATTTTACAACTAATAAATCCAGAATGGGTTAATATTGGCGCAGATAGTAATACAAAGAAAGATTATATTTTTCCAGAACCTTCTAAAGAGAAGTTGGATGACTTTATAGCAACTTTAAAATGTTTTACAAAAATCAAGATTAAAGATAATCTAAAGAGAATAAATAATTGAAACCTATATACTCTAATATATATATTGGAATATCATAACCTTTAAATAAGGTATTAACCTTAATATGTTAACTAAAAAAGCAACCTTAAGCTTGTAAAAAATAAGGGGAACAAAAAAATGGAAACAATAGAAAAGAACATTTTGTTTTGGCTAACAAAGAAAAAGATAGATACAGGATTGGAGAAGGAAGAAGAAAGCTCAATTAAGTATTTATCAAAGAAATATCCAGCGTTTAGTTTTTGGTGTTTTAATTACCATAGTGGGTTTTTCAATGGATTACCAGAACATAAAAAAATGGAAGAGCAATTAAAAGCAAATCCATATATGTCAGTAGTTTAAATTTCATACTCACTTTTACAAGCCCTAAGGCAAATGCTCTTCGGAGTAACTCCTTTCGGTCAGTGAGCAGGGAGATAAAACTCCCTGTCCTTTTATAATCAAAAAAGAAGATGACAACAAAAAGAAAATATACAAAAGAAGAATATGACGAATTAAAAAGAAAGTGTGAACTTTGGGGTTTGCTCTTTCCTTTGCCAAAAACTTATGAGTTATATTTAGAATTTCAAAAATACTTAAAAGATAATCCAGAAACTTATGGATTTTATTAAAACAAAATGATAGGAAAAATATTATCAGCAATTGGAGGCTTTATCCTTGGAACTTTATTTGGCTGGCAATTACTAGAAAAGCTGACAAAGTTCTTGCTTGAAAAGTTTGCAACACTAGGAGCATAATGATGGAACAAAAATTGAAAGGAGGAAAAGGAAATGGAAATAAATGAAAAGAATTTTGATGAATTTGTAGATAAAATAGTTGAAGTTGAAAACATACCTTTTATGAATGCAAAAGATATTCACTGGAAAATACCTTTGCCAAAAACAAATGAAGAATTTAAGAAATTTACAAAAAAATATTATGGTGTTGAATTAAGTGTAGAAGTTATAGTTTGGGATGATGGTGTATCTTATAAAATAAGAGAGTCACAAAATGAATATTGTAAAAATGAATTATATTCTTTATGGGACAAGAAGTTTACTCAATATGATGGTTTAAAAGTATTATTAAAATCATTATTTGGAGATTTATCTTGTGGAGGAGTAGCTACAAGTCATTATGGACAAACTAAATTAGATAAATCAAAAAGAGAAGAATTAGTTAATTGGGATGGAGTAGATAATGAATTTAAAAAAGAAATTGCAAATAGACAACAGCAAAAAGATTTGCAGGAGATATTTAGTTAAAATGAAACAAAAAAAAGAAAACCCAACTGTAATGCAGCTTAAGAAAGAGATCAGACAAGCAGAATTCATGGCGAAGTTCAAAGAAAGACAAAAGCAAAGAAGATAAATTTATCCTTGCCAAGGCAGATTTGTTTCTTCACCAGAGTAGATACACCTAAATCCATGTCTTGGACAAATATAATGACTTGCTTTTTTTCCTTTTTGGATTCTTGTCCGAAACATGCACACTGGGCAATATGCAAATTTGGATTTCATGAATTAACAAATATAAAAATATATTTAAACTTAACTAAATTAGTTTATTTATGGAAGTTATAGAATATTCTTCAAAACATTGTTCTCCTTGCCAAGAAATGAAGTCTGAGTTAAAAAAGCTCAAGAAAGCAGGCTTTAAAGTAAGTATTGTTGATTGTGATAAAAATATGTCTGAATGCAGAGGCATACAAAGTGTGCCAACCCTTATTATAAAAAAAGGCAGGAGATCTAAAAAAATGGTTGGATTCATGACAGCAGAAGAAATAAAGTCTAACTTTGATAAATTATAATTATTTACTTTTGTTTTTCAATCCTCAAATTATCAAATTTTTTAAAATAAGGTTCAAGTAGTTCTTCAATAAAATCACTTACTGTAACTTTTCCTTCGTTTTTGAACTCTGCAAGATTTTTTGCTTTGAAGAATTTTATGTGAGCTTCTTCCAATATCTTTAAATCTTTGTATTTTTTGTTTTTCGCCATATGTTCTATATATACAATAACCTTTATAATATTTATTATTCTATTTAATCTATGGTGAAAAGGAAATCAAGGGCAAAATACAAAAGAACAAGAGTCAAATCACCAGCAAAATTCGATAAGAGAAGCTTCAGGATTAAGGATGTCGGAAGGCCTGAACACCACAAAATCATCGTTGGTTGTCCTAAGGGAAAATTCGATGCTAAAAAGAAAAGATGTAAGGTAGGAACTCAAGTCCAAACAATTTTGGAGAAAAAATAATGCCTTTAATGAAATGTCGTAAGAAGAGCAAAAGTGGTTGGAAGTTTGGAAAGAAAGGCAAATGCTACATTGGGCTAGGTGCGAGAGAGAAAGCAGCAAAACAAGGAAGAGCAATTAAATGGAGACAAAGTTTGAGATAAAATGGTAAAAGAACATGGTTTTGATTTAACATCCTTTGGAACAGCAGAAAACTTCAAGAAAGTTTTAAAGGAAAATAAATTATCCATAAAGGGTAAAAGAAAATGTACCATAGGTAAAGATTATGTTGGAAAACCAACAAAAAGGTGCCAATTTGAATGGAAGAATAAAGATGTAAAATTAATAACATCTAATAATCCCATAACTGGACAATATAATGATCCAAAAAGAAGATCTCCTGAAAAGGGTTATGCTTCCTATATTGGAATAATTGGAGATGATAAACAAGTTCCAAAGTTAGCAGAATCAATCAAGAAACATGCCACTTCCATTAAAGGGGAAAATCCAAAAGAAAGGGAATTTATTTAAAATTCCGAAGAAATAATCATGGCAAAAAAACCATCATGTAAAAAATTAAGAGCATTAATAAAA
>JAHIVR010000234.1 GCA_018816625.1 Nanobdellota archaeon
ATTAGGCACAGCACCCTGAGATTCTAGTTGCTTGTATAATTGTGCTGACGGTACTCTTGGAGTTACCTTTTCCGTTTCACCCATTACTTCTGGAACTTCTGCCACAGGAGCTCTTACTTCCCTACCCTTCGGGAAATACTCACCAGTAGTAGGGTCAGTATAGGGCACTTGGCTTTTCCCTGGTTGAGCAGCGGCATAAGGTGTGATTGTATATGGCGATACCTCCTCACCCCATAAACGCTGTGGGAACATTCGTGCTAAGTAAGCCTGTGCCAAAGGTGATAGAGCACCTAAGCCCGTAGGTGGTTGTGTAAAATATCTTGGTACACTACCTCTTTGTACCTGTCCTTGTGCGGTAGGGATTGAGTGAAAGCTCGCATCACCCATGGTGAAATCAAGTGGGTCAGCAAACATATCCCCAATTGTTTGGTATCCTGGCGCATAGCCTGCCATTGATAGGGCCCCAGAACTTAAATCCCATGCCATTTTACTTACCTCCTTTCTTAACAGTCATATAAGGTGGTTGCTTCCCCAAATCAGCAGCAAGTTTCTTCCTTGTCTCTTGAACTACCTTGCTGGCTTGAAGTGTTACCTTTGTCAATAATGATTCCTTCATTCTTCTGCTCCTTCTGTTTCTTCCTCAGAACCTAATTCGCCTACTCCTGGTTCGAGTCTCATATTCTTTCTTGTAGCTCCCTCGTACTCTCCTTGCTGTGGAGTACCCTGTTCCGACTGCCCCAACATACCACTCTTTAGTAATTCCAAAGCTTCGTGCATACCAGCATCCTGCATAGCGCTTACAGCTAGTGCTTGCTGTATTAGCGGATTCCTTAACGCAGACTCTACGAGCATACGTTCTCTTTCCAGCATTGGTTCATGCCCGTAGTATTCACGGCATATAGTCTCCCATGATAAACCAGCAAGCCCACCGCTTTGCTGTCTTAAAGTATCCAATCTCTGCCCCAACATTATCCGCCTATCTTTCTGCTCTGGAGTTTCGACATCTAGCTTGACGCTAAAATGATGCAAGGCAAGGTTTATCTTTTCGGGCTTCAGCGTCACAGTCTCGGTCGTACCTTTACTGAATCCCATAAGTCCTATAGGTTCTTTAACCACATTCTTAGTTAAACATAAAACATCATCCAATGCCGCACTTACAGCAGTCTCCCATGCGGCACCCGTACCCTTGAGTTTTATCCGAGCCTGCCCTATGCTTACACCACCCATGTAGCCAGATGTAACACCCTTCGGCCATCTTCCCTCAAGAATAGCTGGTATTACCGCTTGTTCATCAGTATCTACTATTCCAAGCATGGCATAAGCATCCGAAGACACCTTTGGTAAGTCTCTAATTGTGAAGCCATAATCTTTCGGGATAATAGAAAGCTCGCCTGGTACTTCGGCTAATTTGAAATCATCTTCTGGCATTTTCTCGACAGTAGGTTGCTGCAATAAGCCTCTCTCCAAGTTGTCTGAAAGAGCCGTTTTTATACGTGCCTCAACTTTATAAGCCGACAAAGCAGGGGCGATGATACTTACTGCTAACTCTTCTGGCTTACCTTCTGGGGAATCGAGGCCAAGTCCAGAATAACCTATCTTATAGGGGAGAAAACCGTACCAGTTCTCTTGGTCTGCATCGCTTAATATAGGTTCTCCGTCAACAAAATACTGCTTCTGTTGCCCATCCCAATACTCAATCCACGGCACTTTTTTCATATCACCAAGACTTTTAGGATTCTTCCATTCAGGCCATGCCAGCATTACGGATGCTACTGTTCTTTCATACGCCTCTATGACATACTGTGGTGGGTCTGATGGGTCAAGTAGTATATTCTGAGGATGTGCCGCCCTGAAGAAAAAGGGAAAGGTTCTATTAAGCTGTTCCTTGTATTCTTCTTTGCCCTCTTCGGGTTCTGGGCGAGGAATGTATAGCGGCCCCTTGAGAGCGAACATACCGTAAAGAAGGCAGTTCTTGATGCAAGTCCTGCGGATGTTTATCCTGAAGTGCCTGTCAAGGTAGTCCAAGAACATCCGTCCAAAGCGTTCATAGTCACCGACTAAATTCTTGGCTTCCTGGCTCTCAGACCACAGGTAAACATGGACATTCTGCCCCAATCCCATCAAGTGGTCAGTAGCCG
The DNA here is from genome assembly GCA_018816625.1 of Nanobdellota archaeon. Classification (GTDB taxonomy): domain Archaea; phylum Nanobdellota; class Nanobdellia; order Pacearchaeales; family GW2011-AR1; genus JAHIVR01. Next base: position 2,139 of record JAHIVR010000234.1, read on the forward strand.
TATCAACCTGAACACGTGCTGTCGGGGGATTGTAGACAACAGATACCTTTTTCGTTACACCTAGCGGTATCTTCATGTTGTAATAATCAGACAAGGTTCGGAATTGAGCGTGCAATGCACTATAATGCTCCCCCAGGTCTTTCCTTAGTTCTAATATATCTTTGTGACTTTTCATGAGTTATACATCCCCATAGTTGTTGTCTCCTGTACTAACGTGTAGCCTTTAATTGGGTTTCCCTTGGGCTTAACATTTTTAATCATCTGGTAGGCTATGGCTAAGGACATAACTAAATCGTCATGTTTCCCGACTGACTTATATTCAATTTCACCACTCCGTCCCTCAATGCGTTGGAACTCTATTAGTTGTGCAATCAGTGGCTTGAACCTAATTATCAGCAACCCGTCTGCAATGGCATTAGCAAGGTCTATTAACGCCATCTCCCTTCTCTCTTTGGTAGTCCACCACCCTAACTTCTCCTTCTTGTCATCCCTGAAAAACAATTTAGAATAACCCTGCTCGCTGAGTTCTTGCAAATAACCTAAACCCATCGAGTTTGCCTCGGCCGCCAGTATTGGGAAGTTATACTCTTTCCCCAACTCATTACTATAAAGAGCGTAGGTCTTACTAGCTATGTCGTTAGCATGGATATAAGCCACATCCTCTACTGTATTGCCTTTCTTGCCGAGCAATGTCAATGCCTGATAATCACGCTCAACACCCTGCGAAACATCAGCCCCACAGGCGTAAGCCCACGTTGGTTGAAACTTACTATACATATAGGTACAACCGTATCGCTCTTCCATCGGAGGTGTTGCCGTTTCAAGCATCGCTTGTAACCTTGTAGTATCGAAGAAAGCCTTACCAGAAACAGGACTTAGTGCCTGCTCTTCAGTCAAGGGGTAGTTCTGGTCGAATTGCCACATACGCCCAATATAGGCAAGTTTCTCTTTTTCGTACCACTCCATATTCCTATCAGGTCTTTCAAGAGCACCGATAAAAACTGGGTGATAGTCATTTTCCCCGTTCCTTGCCTGCCTATATAGTGTCTTAAATAGTGAGTCTGGCTTAGATTTGTCAACTGTGGAAGCTCCAATATGCTTCCCGCCTGCGCTAGTTGTTGGTTCTCCAGCAGCGTAGTCGGCTTCGGGATAACGGTGATATTCCCACTCATCGTCAAACCGTAGACTAGCGGTTTCACCTAACGTTGGAGCCTCTGTAGAAGGATAAGCACCAATACGACTTCCCAAAGTAGGGAAGGTCATCTCGCTCTCAGACCACTTGCCTACGGGTAATCGTAACCATAATGGGAATTGAGTATAAGCGAATTTGCACTTTTCCAAGAATCGCCCAGCCTCCTGTTCGCCCGCTGAAACAACAAGGGCATTAAAGCCCCTGACAGTCAATGCCTTAGCCAGTATGTAGAAGGCCACAATATAGCTAATACCCTCCTGACGAGCTTTTAGGGCTATAACCTTTTGGTAACTTTCGAAAGCCGACCACAATTTCGTTAAGTGAGGCCAGAACTCAAAGTCAATTATCTGATTCCTAGTAGCATCGTTTATCTTGCAGTATTGGAGTATCTCTCTTGGATTCCCAACGCAAGTAAGATACTTTGCTACATCATCTTTTACCGCAACACTCATTTCATTAAGTCCTTAATAGTAAGATGCCCCTTAAACGCATCTTCAAAGACTTCTGGCACAGTAGCACCAGCAACCTCCAGGTATTTATTACAGCAGTCAACAATCACCTCTCTAAATTCAACAACATCTGACACTATGAACATAGGGCAAAGCTCGCCGTCTACAATAACGCCAAAGTAGGTTACTCCAGAATCCTGCGCTATAAACGGTCTCATTTCACACGATCGCAGTGGTCATTTCTTCTTTCGTGGCAACCCTTTTGGCGATTGTCCTTTACCCCCCTATTTCTTCCCTCCAATTTTGATAGAGGGATATTTCGCTTTTACCTTTCTGCGAACAGTAGCTTTTTCTGCCGCAGTTCCATGCTGTGCTACCCTAGCTAAAGCATTACGAGCGTGCGCCTTATCCTGTATTGGGTATTTCCGCTTTGCGTGGTCAACCGCAAAAGCACTGCCAGGTAATGCCCTCCTCTTCGCTGCTGTTAATTTTGCCATCACACCTCCGCTAATGGTGTTATCTTCGTTATACAACCCTTCGGGATAATATTAGTGTCGTTCCACAATACACCCCTCTTAGCTATAGTTGAACCAAGCGTAATGCTCCTTGGTGTCTTCTCTATAATCCAGCCAACAGTTGAGCACGACCAAGTCTTCATTTGCAAAACCCCTTCCCTGTCCTTCCACCCACAATCTCCCGCTGTATCTTCCCAGTCAACTTTAACTAATCTCATGCACCCTCCCGCAATTCTGGCACGCCTGAGTAATCTCTTTCGGGCTGCCCTCATTCGATTGCTCCCGTAACAAATTTTTATCCAACTTTCCTACCACTTTACATAATCCACTATTCAAAATTTACCCTAACAATTTTCTGTGGTATATTACTATATATATACAATACTATATAAGATAATCTGTGGAGAATAGTATTCATTCTGTGGTTCCTGTAGGATCAGTCCCTGTGGCTACTGTGTCGGTAGGTAGTGCATCCTTTCCTTCTAAGGTATCAACCTGGGCCCCACGGTCCCTGGTCTGGGCCCCGTCTACTTCTATCAATGCCTCGCCTTCGGTTAGTCCACCTGGAGCTGGCCCTGTATTACCATTGGCTATACCTTGGCTTAGTCTGTATTGCTCCACTTCATCCAGCTGCTCCTGTTGTGCTCTCTCCAATACATCAGCATAGTGGCGGACCTGGACTGCTGTTAGTCCGCCTGATTCATCAAGTTCGGCTGGGCTGATCGCCTGGAGTTTGGGCCTGATGAAGGGCATTAGCTCTAAGTGTGCCTGTAATGCTTTAGCTATGTCGTTCTTATCGTTGCTTTCATTAGCTATACGAACCAGTTCGTCTAATAGTCTAAGTGTTGTAGTTACAAGCTTGTTGGATTTGTTCTTTAGTCTATTCTTTCCTTGTTTACTACTAAGTGAATCCTTTACTATAGTCATATTATAGCTATCCTCTATTTAACTATGTTTATAACGAGGCTCTAGAATGCCGCTTAAAGGGCTTAAAACTATCCCTGAATACAATCCTATGCATTGTCTGTAGTTCTTATAGTGGGGGGGCTCAGAACCAAACCGCTGTTTACGGTGAAAGGCTGCTATTACTACAGCCCTATAATAGCCCCTTTACTATAATAGAGGTAACATCACTATCTGTCAAGGGCTTATACGCCTATACTGAACTTATTGTTTGATTATACATATAATCCAGTGTTTTGTAAAAGTCGACACGTTACCGTGTAAAATAGTATTGACAAGTATCTTACATAGGAGTATATTATACATAGGCTAGTTGGTAGCCAAATAATAGAGAAGGAGATTTAGATGAAGCAAAATAGATTATCAACTTTCAAGGGGGCGTGGCTAAACACGGATCAAACCGTGGAGGATGCTGTATACTATAACTACGAGTCAACTACCGCCATATATGACATAGTCAAAACTGCTGGTGGTAAACTACACTATCACTGTAATCTCAAGCCTTGTGAGCGAACAGACCACCAAAAGTATTTCGATTTTATTGCAGGACAATTTAACCTTAGTTAGTCATTGTACCTCCGAAACTCCGAGCTAGCCACTCGGAGTCGTCAGCCTTGAGCCAGCTGACCTGATGAGGAAGCTTAATAAACTAAGAGGAGATGATACATGGGAAGAGACGATTCTTCATCCGTCTACCACGGTATCAGGCCAACTGATGTTGTAGTAGCAAACGCATTCTCATTAGGGATGCTTGATGGGGATGCTACGCTTCAGGTCAAGCGGGC
>JAHIVR010000102.1 GCA_018816625.1 Nanobdellota archaeon
GTATCTATTCTTATGTTTATAATGATTATGTTGTAAAGCAGAAATCCTTTGAAATAGAAAACCCCCAAATTCCAAAAGGCTCTTTAGAGCCAGAAAAAGCCTTTCTTTTGATTGTTTTAATAATTTCATTGGTTGTTGCATTAATTTCAAAAAAAGAAAGAAGCAGAGAACCAGCAAGAAAAGATGAAGTTGAAAAAGAGGCTAGAAAAATTTTAGACAAGGAAAAAGAAGATTTAAGGATAAAAGATTATGAAATATTACCTCAAGGAGCACTGCATAGAAGGCAGATAGGAGACGGCAAATTAGAGCCTAATCTCTGGATGATTCCAGCAAATTACCAAATGCCTAATGGAGACGAGGAATACCATCTATTGCTTTTTGAGCCATACACTATTCAATTATATGAAGATAAAAAACTAATGAAAGAATTCAAGGGAGAAGACAGATGCGACAAATGCGGAAGCTACTCAAATGTAAAAATTATAAGACCACAGGATTTAAAGGTTTTAGATGAATTGTTTGGGTGGACAAAAGGGATAAGAAAGTAACTTATTCAATATATATGTTGTAACATAGACATATTTAAATATAAGTTATATAATTAACCTTATATAAGGGATTACACCCTAATTATTATTACTGATATTCAATCACTACTACTTCTAGAATTTGTAGTCTCTAAAAAATAAAAAAACAAAAGGAGGAGATAAATATGAAGTTTAAAAGAGCAGAAATGAATGGTGCTCAAGGTATGGTCTGGGTTGTTGTTATTCTAGCGGCAGTTTATTTGTTCGCACAGTATCAAACACCTGGAGCAGGAGTACCATCAACAGAAGCACCAATAGGAAGCGTGACACCTGGGAAGATACCTTGCCCATATGCACCAACAGTAGGATTGACGGCACAGGATAAATATGATTCAAGCGTGGATGTTGATTCAGGAACTTGGAAATACATCTTAAACGCTGGTGGGGCAACAACAGATGCAGATGGAAGCTTTGAAGTAACAAAAGGAGATGTTCTGAAAGTATTGGTAGCAGACACAAATAGTTCTACACATTATAGGGCTTTGTGGGAAGTGCCTATAGCCAAGTGTGGATTGAATTCTTTGTTGTATAGGGATGTAGTTAAGTTTACAACTTATGAAGGAAAATGTTACAATGACGAAGGAGACCCAATGAATGACACAAGCTATTCTGCAAATTTGACTATTGGACAAGGTGGTTCGAGAAGTGTAAAATGTGAATTAACTGGAGTAGCAGATACAGGAGTTCCATATGGTGGAGTTATGATTGCAGAATTCAATCAATCTACATATGACGAAGGAAAGATGGACTTTCAATGGGATGGGGTAGTATTGGCTGAAGCTACAACACCAGATGCCTATACAGTAGGAATTGCAGGTGGAACAACCAAAGCTTGGAAAATACCAGCATTTGAAGATGTAGGAACACACACATCATTCCTGGATTTACAGGCAGAAAGCACAGTAAACCCTGGTCCAAATGATATATCAACAACAACTAACTATGGAGATGGTGTTGTATTGAGACTATATCCAATCAATTGCTTTGAAGAAGAAGATGTAACACCTTCAGAATTTAAGTGTGCAGTTGAAGATGAGGACAATACGTTCACATCACCAGGAGGGACTAGCAAAACATCAGGACAGATTATGACTATAATCATACCTGTAGACTAAAACCAATTTTCTTTTTTTTCTTTTTTTAAAAAATGAAGGAAACACCTTTTTTAGTAAATAAAACCAATTCTACTTATTTATCACAATCTAATGAATACCAGAAGAATTATCGAGATAAACCTAAAAACAAAGAGAAAGCAAGAATATACCAAAAAGAATATAGGAATAGACCAGGAATGAAGATTTATCGGAAAGAGTATATGAAAAAATGGAATGAAGAAAACAAAGATGAGATTAGAACTTACAAACAAAATAACCAAGAAAAGAAAAGAAATTATCAAAGAGATTATAACAAAAAACCAGAAAATAAATTAAAACAAAAAGAAAATTACCAAAAGAATAAAGATGAATTTAAAGCCTACTACCAAAAAAATAAGGACAAAATAAAAGAGCATAATAAAATATCTGAAGTGCGAAGACGAAATAACCAATCAGCCTTGAAATATAAACAAAAATATCCTGAAAGACATAAAGCTGTTGGATATGCATATAGGTATAATCAAAGAAACAATGATTGTGAATTGTGTACTTTTTTTAAATTATTGAATAAAGAGTTTAATATATACGTACCCAAATTTTTAGGAGACGAAACAAAATTACATTTTCATCACATTAATTATGCAAATAACGAAGGTAGTACATTATGCCAAAAACATCATGTAGAACTACATGAGCAATTAAGGGCGGAAGTATAAATTAAAATGGCAAAAGCTAGGATATTTGAACAGCCTCGTATTTATTACATATTTGGACTCTTTATACTCCTATTCCTCGTTTTATCAGAACTCACTCAGGAAGAGA
>JAHIVR010000103.1 GCA_018816625.1 Nanobdellota archaeon
GTTCTTTATCTTCTTTATAGTGTGATGTGGAAAAAATGGAATGGGAATGATAAAAAAGTTTACTTATTCCACTTATTTGCTTTTGTTATTTCATTATTTATTGTCATATCTGGGAATGCTTTAGCCTATTTAGGAGTAAATTTATTATTGTTCTTTATCGTTCTTTTTGTAGTTTATACATCTTACAAAAACAAAAAGAAGAAAACAAAAAGTCATAAACATAATTTGTATATCATTTATTTATTGCTTTCTTTCTTCTGGATATTAAATATTATAGATATTTTAATTCCAAGTTTTTTCCAGAACTTTCAGATGTTTGTTTATTTAGCATCTTCAACAATATTTTTTATTATGGTCTATAAGGTTCTTAAAAAAGCAGGTTCTTCTTAAAATGGCGAAAAGAAATAAATTAGAGATTATCCAAAATATCTTAAAAATAATACAAGAAAACCACAATTCCATTAAACCAACTCCCTTGTTAAGACAATCAAATATTTCAACTACAAGATTTAAAGAGTATTTTAATGATTTAATTAAAAAAAAAATTATTAAAGAAATAAATCACAAGGAGAACAAATATATCTCTTTAACAGAAAAAGGGTTTAAGTTTTTAGAAAAATATAGAACAATTATCAATTTTATTGATGAGTTTGAATTATAATCACTTCACCCAACACCCCATTTCTACTTACCCATTCATTTAATCTCCACTCGAATTACCACCCCATCAAACTTAGGCAAATATTTCTCTTATAGTCAATCATGAGTAGCCCCACCAGGATTCGAACCTGGGTCTCATCCTCCAAAGGGATGAATCTTTGACCACTAGACCATGGGGCTTCTTAAATTCCATCTCTTAACCTTCTCAAGATGCCTATTATTATTGAAACCAACTAGTTTTAAAAACTTTCCAATTTCAGATTTTTTAGTTATATAGATGTCTTTATTACTTATCTTGGAACAATTAATACCTAAGTCCAAAAGACCATCTTTAACATCCTGCAACAACCTTTGGTTAAAATTTGTAAAACAAATTTGATGTGAATTTTGTCCAGTTAACTTATATACAGAACCATCAGTATCATAAAGACCCCTTAAACATGCCCTAAGATAATTTTTATTTTTCTTTATCCAAGATGGAATTCGAAGTCTATTCTTAATTTTATCTCCTGGAGGAAATCCTTTTTTCTCTAAAAATTCTACCAATTGGGATCCAAAGGCTTCTATTAACATATAATTCCTATTTTTAAAAAATTTACTATTTACTTTTATATTAAACAAATCTTGAATCATCGGTTTTAAGTAATCTAAATGATATCCCTTATCTAATCTTGAATCCCCAACAATTCTTATTACATAAACCCCTCTTTTATCATTTCTCGAGTTATAATATTTGGTCCTATGAGAATTCCCGTCACCAAGCATTGCCCCATAAAATTCTGCTAATTGAGCCGAATTTTTGGGTTTTTTAATCTCTTTAAGATTACCTTTGGATTTTAACCCTCCTTTGGACCTCCCCAATTATCTTCTCTCCTTTCAAGAACAAATTTTTTATATTTCTCTCCTTCATCTAACGAATTATAAATTTCTTCACTAATCAAAGAAGTCTCTTCAACATATGCCTTCAATCTGCCTTCCTTTATTTTGAGCAAATCAGCCAACTGTTTCCAAGTTAAACCCCTCTCAGTCTTAAAATTCCGAATTAATTTATGTTGTTTGCCCTTAACAAATTTCAACCTCATAAACAATTAAAAAAGATGAACTATATAATTTTATTGTTTGACCACTAAACTGCTATTATTTAAAAACCCTATTATAATAAAGAGTCCGGTTAACCTCTTGTTTCTTTGGATTAACCCACCCAAATATCTTTCTCAGTTTATTTTTCTCCGGTTTCTCCCCGACAAGAACCGCAGCCAGCCTCCTATACTCCTCGCTAGCCCTAGATTTTGGTTTAAATAACGTGGAGGCCTTCCCTTTAGACAATGCCCTCAATACATCAATATCATGAGGAATAACCGCCATTATGGGAACCTCGATAGTGTCTTCTATATCTTTCAAAGAAATCTCAAAATCTTTATCATAAACCTTATTCAAAATCAAACCAGATATGGGGGTCCCCCTTTGAACCGCTAACTTAATCGCCCTTAGGGTATTACTCAGAGTAGGTTTATCCGGGGTTGCCACGACCAGTATCTCATCACTTGCAAGCATAACTCCTAAAGTTTCCTCATCAAGACTAGGAGAAGAATCTAAAATAATAACATCATACCCCTTTCTTAAATAATTTATCCTATCCTTAAGCTTCAAAGGACTAAACTCCATCTTTTCTGTAGTAGAAGCCGGAATCAAATGAAAATCATCCAATTCATAAACCGCCTCACTAGGCCTAATCTGTCTTGTCATGACATGGTGTAGTGTGGTGGTAGGTTCTATAATATTAAAATGCAAACCCAGATTCGGAGCCGAGAAATTACCATCTACCAAAAGAACTTTTTTACCCAAACTAGAAAAAGCCCCACCCAAGGCAGCAACAACAGAGGTCTTTCCAACGCCCCCCTTAAGACTAACTATTCCAATAATCTTTGCCATTTCCCTCCTTATTTAGACTAATTTTATTAAAGCAACTCCCAAACACATTAAAATACGTCTACGCATAAAATAAGCTCCCTGCATTTAAATAACTTTTCTGTCACGAAAAGCTTTAAAAGGGTATTTCCCCATGTAAAAAGATAATGGAAAAAACCAAGAAAAAAACGGAAGAAACAGAGAAAAAGGCAACACAAAAGCAACTTTCACAACTGGAATTTGAAAAAAAAGTAGTAGAACTAGCAGAAAAAGGTTTTACCTCTGAGAAGATTGGGGAAGAACTTAGGCAACAAGGAATTCACCCAAAAGACTTTTCAAAAAAAATATCAAGGATACTCAAGGAGAAAAAAATATATACAAATCCGGATCTTAAAAATATTGAAAAGAAGTTGGATAACTTAACAAAACACCACGAAAGTAATAAACAAGATAAAAGAGCAAAAAGAGAAAAAGACAGAATATTTTCACAAGTAAGGAAGCTCAAGATGTATTTTAAAGTTCCGTTAAAGTAAATAATAGCTATTCTAAAAATGGGTGAAGTAATAGGCTCTCTAGAAGTACAAATAGATTCTGTGGCAAGTCAGTTCTTAGAGGAATCAAAAACCAAAGAGGTCTTGGTAATCAGCCACTTTGATACAGATGGCATTTCTTCAGCAGCAATAATGGGAAAAACCCTAAAAAAACTAGATATTATTTTTTCTCTAAAGATAGTAAAAAGTCTAAAACCAGAATTAATAGCAAATCTTCCTGAAAACAAAATAATTCTTTTCCTGGATTTGGCTTCCGGGAGCCTAAGCCATATACAAAATTCAAACCTAAAAAAAGTCTTCATAATAGACCACCACGAAATAGACACAATAGTTCCAAGCAACGTTAGAATAGTAAACCCTCAATTAAACGGAAAAGAAAAAATAAGTTCCTCCGGATTAGTCTATCTTTTCTGCAAAAAATTATCTCCAGAAATAAAAAATTTTGCAAAACTGGCCATATTGGGGATGGTCGGAGATCAAATGGAGAAGGAAATTGATAAACTAAACCACGAGATACTTGACCACGGAGAAATAAAGAAAAAACGGGGTTTATTAATATACCCCGCAACCCGGCCACTAAACAGGACTCTAGAGTATGCTTCTCACCCATACATCCCAGGAGTAACCGGAGATCAAAAAGGGGTTATTGAGCTTCTAAGGGAGGCGGGATTAGCTCCTAAAACAGGAAAATACAAAAGTGTATTAGAATTAGATTCGGAAGAAATGGAAAGACTCGTAACCGGAATAATGTTAAGAAATCCAAAAGCGAGATACTCTGAAATAATAGGTGATGTTTTTCTAATAAAAATGTATAATAAACTTGAAGACGCCAGAGAGTTAAGTGCAATGGTAAATGCCTGTTCAAGATTTGGAGAATCAAATACCGCATTACAATTATTAATGGAAGTTCCAAAAGCAAAGAAAAAAGCAGAATCAATATACATAAAGCACAAACAAAACCTTATATCTGGATTAGATTTTGTATCAAAAGCAGAAAAAATAAAGGGAAGAGGGTATATTATAATAAATACAAAAGACAACGTTAAAGACACCATAGTGGGCACAATAGCAAGTATTCTTTCTTACTCTCCAGAATACACTGAAGGAACAATAATTACAACAATGGCCTACTACGAAGACAAGATAAAGGTTTCTTCTAGAAGTGTAGGAAAAAACGGAAGAAATGTTAGAGAAATACTCTCAAACATAATAAACCAGGTTGGGGGAGAAGTTGGAGGCCATGAATTTGCTGCAGGATGCATCCTTAAACAAGATAAAGAAGAAGAATTTATACAACTCTTAAAAAAGAACCTAGAAATAGAGATGATAAAAGTATAACAATAATTAAAAACATCAAAAAATCTTTCTTTTTATGATAAATCCTGAAAACATCATTCTTTTTGATATGGATGGAACCCTTTGTGATTACGATTTTGCAATGGAAAGAGATTATAATTTAATAAAAGGCCTTGAAGATCCTTCCTACACTCAAGTTGACAAAGAACACCCTTGAGTAAAAAGAAGAGTAAAACTCATAAGAAGCCAACCAGGGTGGTGGAGAAAACTACCCAAATTCAAATTAGGATTTGATATACTAAAAATAGCAAGAAAACTTGAATTGTCAATAAACATTCTAACCAAAGCCCCAGGAAGTGTGCCAATTGCCTGGACACAAAAAGCAGAATGGGATAGATAAAACCCTTCTAAGAGTTCCAATAACAATGACCGGAAACAAAGGACTAGTATACGGAAAAATACTTGTTGATGACTTCCCCCCATACATAGAAGCATGGTTAAAACATCGACCAAGAGGACTTGTCATTATGCCTGCGCACAGATGGAATGAAAAATTCCAACACCCAAATGTTTTAAGATATGATGGAAACTCTCAGCAGTTAAAGAAAATAAAAAAAGCTATGAAAATTGCAAGAGATAGAAGACCTCACGAACCGCTAGACCTAACATCGCTCCGAAGCATTTAAAACTCCATTATTTCTCAATAAAATATGGCAAATCTAGAAGTTGGGGACATAGTATTGTGCATCGTAGACAGGATAGTCGGAACAGTTGTTTTTGTAAGAATTGATGGAAACGGGGAGGGTTCAATAATCACAAGCGAGATAGCCCCAGGAAGAATAAGAAATCTGAGGGACTATGTTGTTCCAAAAAAGAAGATTGTATGTAAGGTGTTGAGAATATCTGGAGACAGAATAGATTTATCCCTAAGGAGAGTGACTCAAAAAGAGCAAAAAGAAGTTTTTAATCAAGAACAACAAGAAAAAGGTCACAAAAGCATATTAAAAAGTGTTTTGGGAGAAAAAGCAAAGGAAATAATAGAAAAAATAACAGAAAAAGAAAGACTTTATGATTTTCTTGAAGAAGCCAAAATCTCTCCAGAAAAACTTGAAAAGATCATTGGAAAACCAGATTCCAAAAAAATACTAGAAATACTCAACAAACAAAAACAAAAAACATCCATAGTAAAAAAAGAATTCAATCTAACTACAGAAAAATCAAACGGAATATCTTTAATTAAAGAAATATTGGAAAAAATAAAAGATGCAGATGTGAGATACATCTCGGCCGGAAAATATTCTATAAAAACAGAAGCTTCAGATCTAAAAAAAGCCGATAACATGCTCAAAGAAACCCTTCAAGAAGTTGAAAAACAAGCAAAAAAACAAGGACTTACATTCTCTATTAAAGAGAAGTAACTGTCACCCCAATATTTTTATTGTTATTAAAAAGCGCAAACAAAACACTTAAATACCCCAAAAAAGTTTCAAGAGTATGGATAACAACCTATTAGAAAAAGACAAGATGCACGCAATTGTCCTCGGTATAATCTTTGATCCGGCTGAAAAAAAGATACTTATAGGAAAGAGAGAAAACGACCCAAATCTTCCTAATTTAAGCTGGTGTTTCCCCGGAGGCATCCTAAAACCAGGAGACGAGGTTGATAAAACACTCAAAGCACACGTCAAAGCCAAAACAGGATATGACATAAAAAACTTGGGTGCAATATTCTCAAAAATATATGATGAGAAAGAAGACCTTTTAGCAGTATATTTCCTTACACAAGTTTTTGCGGGAGAAGAGAATCCCGGAGGCAATCTAACAGAACTCAAATGGGTTTCTCCAACAGAGCTAGAAACATACTTTACCACTTCTTTTAATAAGAAACTACAACAATACCTATTAGATTTGATTTAAATGAATAACCCCGCCCTAAAGGGCAAGGTATCAAGGATTAAAAACAAAATGTTAAAACAAGATAAAAGGTTATTAATAAAAAAATATCAGCGAGGAGTTGCTCAAAGTTATTCAGAGGATTATAGGTTAACAGAATTAAATTTTGAGGACGGCGATTCCTCTCCAA
>JAHIVR010000236.1 GCA_018816625.1 Nanobdellota archaeon
CACACCGGCCAAGCCGGTAATCAGAACATTCTCTGCAAATCAACGTCGGTTGCATTGGTTCACTCCCTTTCTTGTTTCACCCAACTTTCTTCGCCTTCAGTACCACCGGGGGCCGCACAAGCTCCATGCTTCTCCACTTCGACAAACTACCGTCCAACAACCCTACCTTGAACAAGTAGTGCGCCACCCTAAACAACACCGCGTCCGCCGGCCGCCGCCCTTTCTTTTCCCCGTCCCAAACCGCCACCAGTAACTCATTGGCTTCCGCCAAGTCCCGGTGCAACTGCAACTCGCGCCGGTTAAACTCTTGACTCTTCGCGTCCTCCGGGACTACAAACCGTGGCACCTTCCTCGGCTTAAGCAAACGGTCTACCTCAGCCTTCGCACACGCCATTCGCTTCTCGTAACCAATCTTGCTCTCCATCTGAATCACCCCTTTCACCCTCTCCGGTCCCTGGCTGAACTGCACCCACTACAAACCCTTCTCAGCTTACTTAACTCGCAACAACTATAAAATAAACTGCGAATACTGAAATATAATTTTCCGAATTACAAACTCGCCAAAATCACTCACTTCGTGAAACTCGTCCGAAGTCGCACAGGGATACTGACTCATAACCTCTCTTGTCTTCACCCTGAGTGGTGTGCGCCCTAAGCGAGTCCCCGAGCGCAGGAGAAAGCGCACCCACCCACATACCAAGCACCCGTTACTCCCACTTCAACCTCTTCGTAACCCAGACGCTCTCCGTCTAAACCGCGGTTAATAGAGTAGCACATCCAAAACCCGTTGTCAAGCATAAATTCGCGTCAATAATTTACCTGCGCAAAATAACCCAATTCCATTGACTATCCGCAGATTCCAAAAACATCCAATATCACAAATCGCCACACATAAAACAAAACGTGCCGCGTAATCTGGGGTGTCATAGAACACCCGTACCCATACACCCCTAAATTCAACCGTATTCTCAAGACTCTTCAACACAAAACTTACCCAATAGCGCAAGTGTTAATTCTGCTAGACACCAAAACACCCGCACCCATTGAAGAATCCAAATCAAGATGCCCTTCGAGGCCCACTGGGCTTGAAACTGCTGGGGACCCGGTGAGCATCTCCAGTGACACGAGTGACGTAGTGACGTTATGTTCAGAAAGTCCCCTAGAAAACCGTTCTATAGGGAAAGTTCAGGAAACAGCGTCACAGCGTCACTCACGTCACGGACTTCGGTTCAGCCGAAGCCCCTCGATCCCAGGCCAGAGGGCGTCTTCACGAACCTATCACTTTTTTTCTTCTGAAAATTTGGCGGACATGACACGCTAAGGGTGATATAGGGGGGCAAGTCATCAGCGGGGGTGGCCGGGGGTTGCCGGACGCACATAATAATGAACGCGCGCGCGCGCGATACCTTATACGTGCACGCGGCGCACGTGGATTGCTACTCGTACAAGCAATACAACCCGTTGCTACCTAAAGACTTGCAACGTGTCCGAGATAAACTCGCGCAATGATGGGCCCGTCTGATAGTCTTGACGCTGCGCCTCAATACGCGACCTAAGTTGTTGCGACGTATTGATTAAGCTCAGTTTGTCACGCGGTTTGAGCTCTTTCGAGGCAAGTAGGCTCTCACACTCGATAAGAAGCCGTTCGTCCGGGCTCTTCCCCGTGTTGCCGGCCAGTTTTTCCATCGTCTCGACCACGACTGGGTGCCGCGCCAGGTAAGGCACACGCCTCTTACACTCTGCTGGAGTCCACGTTGGGCGTATGCTCGCCATGGCTTCGGGGAGAGTTAAGCCCTCGAATCTGGCTTTTCCGAAGTCCACGAAGTCCTTGCGGGAATATTCCCGAGGCATAGATTTTCTCCTTGTATTAAACGGGTGTTCGATATATTGACTGGTTGTATTCTATCAGAGTGCCAGGAATTTGTCAATATGACGGAAATCTGTCAAAGTGTCAGAAATCTGTCGGTGTGAGTAGGTTAAGTTTTTGTGTAAGTTCTTTGTTTCCAACGTTTCGAGTGTTGGCACGGTTATTGCTACTTATTTAGTGACAACGGACACAACCAGGAGGATGGGACATGCGAATATGTGTCTACGCCGAACACACCCCGCTCGCAGGACAAGAGTGCTGCGAAAGTGCACAAGAAAACTCAGATGTACTGATGTTTTCGGGAAGTCTACGCGCTCTAGTCGCACTAGCACTAGTGGCTGAGACGGGGGACGCCTTTGAGCGGCGCGTAGCGAAAACACTGCGGGGGGTTATAGTCCGCAAGACATATGACAATCACGGGGACGGGGACGGAGTCCCAATTGAATGTCTATTTTGCGGGACTAAATTCCGCCCAGAATCCAAATACCAGCTTTATTGTTGTGACGAATGCCAGTGGGATGACGTGACCTGATTATCAGTGCCCGGTCCTGTGGGGCCGGGCGCGGGTAATTAGGCCCCAAATGGAGGGTGAGACGATGGCTAAGTACACGATTAAACGTCGATGTGGCCACGATGAAGTGCATAACATATGCGGCCCGGTCAAGGATCGCGGCGGCAAAGCAGAGTGGCTTGAGAGTGGGCTGTGCCGGCGGTGTTGGCTGACAGAACAAGCCGAGGCGCGCCAGACGACTAGTGTGATCGCGGCTGCAACCAGCAAGGCCAATGGGCTCCCGGCCTTGTCAGGATCTACCAAACAGGTTGAGTGGGCGGAGATCATCCGCGCTGAGAAGCTCACAGAGATCTCTACGCACTACGCCCAGATGCTTGAGAAGTGGGCGTCTATGGACCTGACCACGTCACAGACCGAACAGATCGAGCGTGGCAAGGTTATGTTTGCTACGGGTCTTGCAGCCCTCAAGAGCGAGAGCCGAGCTGCTTGGTGGATTGACAATAAGGATCGGCCAGGGCGTTTGATAGTCAAGGAGGTTGCCGAAGAAAAGGCAGCGAAATAGAGGAGCACAAGAATATGGAATCGAGGATTACAATCTACAATCTGAATGGTCGTTGGCTCATTGATGCAACCGGAGCATTTGGCGGTGGGTTTTGCAGGTGCGCATTGTCGTCGAGTGGCCATGCGGCATCACTCATAAGCCGATATGCAAGTAATCCGGAGGGATGTACTATATGGGTTGACCCCGACTATCCCGACGCAGATAAGTTGACG
>JAHIVR010000104.1 GCA_018816625.1 Nanobdellota archaeon
AAAACAACGTTTGTAGTGGCATGTATAAATCCGGTAAGAGGCACTTCTTCTCCATTTGGCCGATAAAGACCAAAATCAAAAGTCATTCCTCCTCTACATGCCTTACCGTCATCAGCAAATTTAACACAAGTAACTTTGCCATCATGATATCCATTTTCAACCACTAGTTCTCTTTGAAGAATAGCGGCATCAAAATATTCGGCATTTATTCTCCATTCCAATCTTTGGATTTTGAGTAGATTGTACCCTCCCAAGATTGAGAAGGATAAACATGATAGTAACAGTAAACATATAAACCCTTTTTTCCAAAATGTTTCTTCATTTTTGCTCATTTATTTGCCTCCTTGTTCTGACTTTGTGTAAACTGTAAATTTGTAAGCACACACACCGGGAATTATACAGTTTATACTGTGTTCTATGTGTCCTCGCTTTGCTATTTTTTTAGCTATTTCGTCCAGTTCTGGAAAATCTTTTGTCAAATTAATCACCTCTTAATATCGTATTGGTACATTACCTCTTCTCCCTGCCGTTTGACAAGTCCCAGAAATTTTCCGGGTAAGGCATCCAAATCTTCTCGTTCTTTTTTAGTCAAGTTTTGTCTCCATTTTTTGATTTTTAGGGTCATTCTTTTGCCATGTCTTCCATATGGGGTGTAAATTGTACACTTACACTACGAGTGCCCATAATTATGCCTAATTTATGCACCTAATTCGTCCCTCCCTCTGCGTATTTCATCTGCACTAACTCCCCCTCCAACCATGATTGAAACTCCTCGATTTATACATACAGTTTGGGCCGTGTGTTGAATGTCGCTCTCGTTGGGGTCAACTATGCTTCCTCGACTCTTGGAAAAGAAAGGGTCTCTGCTACTGCAACTTCCTTCAGTTATTACAAATTTCCCACTCGGATGTGAGATACGATATATGTAACTCCAAACGTAATATTTTCCATTTTTATCTGTCCCAAATGCTTTTTCCTTGCTTACAAGTTCGATATCAAGACTAAAGGCCAGGGCTATCTTTTGCCATCCTGTCTTTTCAATATATTGGTTGGCCTCGCCTTTTGGTTTCTCTTTACTCCACTTCCCTGTTTTGTCAATGTAACTGAAATCTTCATCTTCGAGGACTTTTGTTTTTATCTCCTTGAATTTTGCAAATGCATTTACTATTTTGTCAACATCTACAATCGGATAAACAAAAGGTTCTATCCCCTCAATCCGATGAACTGGTGTCAATGTTTTTATTGAAGATACAACCTCCGCAACAACCTCTTTGGGCTCCTCTGACGCTTCCTCTGCACCGTTATCGCCTTGTGGTATGGTTGGTGTCCTCTCGCCCTTCTTGTGCTCCACAAGCTCTTTGATATGGTGGGTTTTTGCACCTTTTTGTGCCGCCGCCTTGGCCTTTACAAAATCCCCTTCTTCAATCTCCTCATACTTTGCCTTGAGCTCCTCAGTTGCATTTTTGAATGTCAACCACCCTTCGCCATTAACGCCAACCGCTTCAGGGAATCGTCCCTTGTTTGTAATTTCGCCCTCAACCTCTGTTTCTTCATATTCGCCTTTTGCCATTCTATGCCTCCAAAACTATTTTTTTTGATTCAAATATCATGCCCTCAAGTGCCTTGGACTTCACTGCCTCAACAACACTTATCTTTGGTTCTTTTGGTATCGTTATTGGTAACACAACCATTTTCGTGTAGTCCTCCTTCCAACAATCCTTTTTTCTGTAAAAAGATTCAATCAACGCCCTGAATACCCAAAAATCCATTTTGATTCCGTTTTCCATTGTATCAAATGCCACAAGTTCGCCGTTCGCCAAATCTTCAAGTTCATAAAGGAAATAATGAAGGGGTTCTTGGACTTCAACCGCCGGTCTTAGTACGGTCCGGGAAGGTGAACGAGATTTAAAAACTTCTTGCCAAATACCCGAATGATAATAGGGAGAATCGAGCCGGATTGTGGTATGGTGAACATCACCAACAACCTTTTTTACTGATTCTGGTAGTGCCGGATAATTGGGTTTGAGCTTGTCCCACATTGTTGAATATGTCAAGATTTTTGGTATTTTAATCATCTCCTTTTTTGGTGTTCATTGTAGGTAAGTCGGGTCTATCCTCTGCAAAATAATTACACCTTGGACACAAAAGACTTCCATCGTCTTGGATTGAACCAAGTTGCCCACATATTTCACAATACATCACTCATCGCCTCCGAGGATTTGTTGTAATTCTTCAATCGCTTCTTGAATTTGATTTGATTTTCTTACCCAACGAGAAACATTTAAATTTCTTGTTTCTATTGTAATCTTTTCTTT
>JAHIVR010000215.1 GCA_018816625.1 Nanobdellota archaeon
CATTCCTAATGGACAGTTTCATTTCTCTTTTACCTCCATTTCAATAGTGATTTCAAAGTTTGGTTTCGATCCGTCAAATATCCCATAGACATAAGCCTTCGGTACGTCATTTCTTTTGGCTATCGCATCACACATAACCTTCCATGCCTGCCTCTCCGTGTAGGCATATCGGTATAAGATCGGCTCCATGCTCCGCTGATAATTGAATGCGCCACGAAAAAGCTGCTTCAGCATTTCCAGTCCCCTTCCATGAAATACTTGCATCCGGCGACGAGTTTGTAGTTACAAAACATCCCATTAGGATTGATGTTCTTATTTTTCCACATCTTAGCTTTGACGACGGTCATTACGCCTTGTCTTGTCACGGTTAGATAGAGGCGTGACCTATTCATCGTCCCGGCCCCTCCAAAGCCATAAGGCTTATTCGGATCTTTCTGGATTGCTATAATAGCGATCCCGTCTTTCAGTTTGTTTGCGATATCCCTGATTCGTGCAGGCATACGGGTTGCATCTGCATCATTGCCTTCATCCAGGTAGTCAATGATATTTATAGCATCAGGGGCAATCTTGTCTGGAAAATTGTCGGTCCTGAATTGAAATTTTACAGGCTTCCAAAGATTGATGTCCTCCTCAAATTCATTCAACCTGATTCTCAGTTCCGCCCCGCTCTGCATTTCAGAGGAAAGGTAATTCACAAAATAATTCTCCCGATTCATCCTGGCGACATTAAGACAAAAACTCGTTTTCCCGGCATTACTTTCACCAGCTATAATGATGACATTCCCTTTATGGATGTTGACATACTCCTGAATTTTCAGAGGCATTCTTATACCGAAGGGGCGAAGATCTACATTGAAGATGTCAATGATTTCCTCCTCTGTATCGACAACTCGCCATGTCCCGTTCTTATTTCCATACTTTTCGATCAAATGTTCTTTAGTATTAATGCGTTTGAGGATTATTGACAGGTTTTTCAAGTCCTCTCTTGTAGACAGATGTAGACACTTCGCTATATCTGTAGACAAAAAGACGCCGCTTGTAGACAGAATTACGTCACGAACATCGTCAGCAAGGTTCCTTGTCTTAAGTGAGGCCCGTTCTATCGCCTCAAATATTATCTTTTGGGCATCCTCAAAAGAGAGGGGAGCAGAGCAGTTCATAGCCACTATTTCAAGTGTTTTTATTAAGTATTTTTCTTCATAGCCTGCCTTGAAGAGAATGTGAGCAAGATGGAAAAGATCATGATCCCGTGTCTTTTCTGTGTAGACGTTTGTAGACACTGTAGACGTTTGTAGACTTATCGTTTCTGGCTTGTCTACAAGCTCCTTATATAGAGTATTATCTTTATTAAAAGAATAAGAGATGGCGTTGGCGGCGGGTATGTCTTCAGTCATTACAGTACCCCACAAGCAAAACCAGCGCAAAGGGAAGTCTTTCCCTGGCGGGAAAGCAATGCGCCGGTCTTGCTGTGAGTGTTAATTTGCAGGATTATCATTGTCAGCTTCCTCTGATCTTGCTTTCTGTTTATACCTATTTTCATGTTTTGTCAAGCGTTATTCTTATACCTTCAAATAATCGGCGACAAAGCTGATTGCCTCGACGTAACATAATTCGGGTATAGGGTCAGGACGGCCGGCAGGGAAAAGAAACTGCTTGGCGCGTTCGTATTCTCGGATGCTTGAGCATCCTTTGACGAAATTCTGTTCCGTGAGGAAATTGGCGAGCTGGATAGTCTGAAATTTTGTCATGGTGCTCCTCTTTAATCATTATGGCGGATGTACCAGAGCGGATTTTTGCATTTACATTGAGAATAATGGTTATCGCATCGTGAGCACCATTTTGTTGCAATGTGTTTTGATGATCCGATTGCGGCTAATCGCTCCTTTATATCCGGGCAGGTACAGTCACTTAATTCGTTTTGACATTTCATACACCACATGTTTCTCCTCCTTCGCTAACGGCGTTAGCAATTCTCAAAGGCGACCACGAAACGAAGGAGCATCCAGATTGTGGCCCCTCCATCGCAGTAGAGTAAATCTGGCAACATTCCGTGGCGCCCTGAGATTTTGATTGATTGATTTTCATAATTGGTGCTCTCCAATCGTTAGAAGGACTTTATTCCGCTAGTTCGCTTTTGTCAAGCGTTTTGTTATGGGGGCACCATGCTCTTGTCTGGCAATAAAAGAGACAATTCATATATCCGCCCTTTCGTTCGGTGACGCTCAGTTTGATCTTAATTCCAGGG
>JAHIVR010000105.1 GCA_018816625.1 Nanobdellota archaeon
AAAAAACCAACATAAGCATCATTATTCAAAAAAGATTTGAGATAAACTGACCAAATTGTCCTAACAAGAGCCATTCCTAAGGAAGAAAATAAAATTACTATCCCTAATTTGTTAATTGGCTTTAAAGGAAAAATGTCCCTCTTTATCATCTCTTATTTAAGACAGTTAAGTTTAAAAACCCTTATTTCTCTCTATTTTTATGACAATTAAAATCGGTAAGTGTCGGCATTGTTAGAAAAGATTTTAATAGTTGTACTTCTAAATTTAATTATGGAATCAGGCTTGACCCAATCCTAAAGGAAGTTGAGTGTCAAGGAACCTTGGTTCCTTACAATGGCGGATGTAGTACATTGGTAGTACGCATGGTTGTGGTCCGTGATAAGAGGGTTCGATTCCCTCCTTCCGCCCTTACGACGCCCATGCTTGGGCGAAGTCAAAGAGGTTAAAATGAAAAAAGGAAAAATTGCTTATAGATTTGAAACTCCTTTTTATCCTGGCAATATCCTATATGTAAATTTGATTAAAAATTATTCTTGTGTGAATAATTGCAGATTCTGTGGCAGACCAAGAAACAAAAAAGAAATCGGAAAACCAAATATTTATGAAAAAAAAGCTAATTCCTTTCTGTATCTTTCAAAATCTCCAAGCGAAAAATTAGTCATAGAAAAAATCAAAGAAGAAATTAAGAAAAATGACAAAGAAATAGCCTTTATCGGATTGGGAGAACCACTTATCTATTTGGATAAAGTGGGAAGAATAATAAAGAAATTAAAAAAGAAATACCCTAAAATAAAAACAAGGATAGATACAAATGGGGCTACTAGAGAAATAAATGAAAACCCATTAAAGGTTGCAAAAAAACTTAAAGTGGCCGGATTAGATGAAATTAGAATTTCTGTTAATGCCATTAATGAGAAAGAATACAATAAATTATGCAGACCTAAATTTAAGGATGCGTTTAATAATCTAACAAAATTTGTTAAAAAATGTAATAAAAATGGGATTAATACATGTGTCAGTTTTATCCTTAATTTTAGACAGGGGGGTATAAAAAGCAGACCTAAAAAAGATTATGTTAAATTTGCACTCTCTTTAGGAATAAGGAAAAAGAATATAATCCTAAGAAACTATCTAAATGTAAGACAACCAAAAAATGAAAACCGAAACTGTAAAAGGATTTAATGATTACTCTGGTGCCGAGGCTGAAAAAAGAGAGGTAATTCGGCAGATCCTGGTTAATGTTTTTGAAAAATACGGGTTTGAGCCAGCGGAGACTCCGATAGTTGAATATGAGGATTTTGTCAAGGGAGACAATGAGAAGGATGAGGCTGTTTCAGATATTTTTAAATTGGAAGATAAGGGGGGAAGAAAATTAGCCTTGAGATATGAGTTAACCTTTCCATTAAAGAGATTGATGGTAAACAAGAAGCTTCCTTACAAAAGGTATCAAATTGGGCCTAGCTTTAGAGACGAGCCTGTAAGTGCAAACAGGTTTAGACAGTTTGTACAGTGCGATGTTGACACTATTGGCGCCACAATAAAAGATGAGGCAGAGATAGTAGCTTTAACAAAAAATTTACTAAATCTTTTGGGGATAAAATCTGTTGTTTATTATAATAATAGAAAGTTATTGAATGAGATTCTTGACAAAGAGGGAATAAAAAACAAGGCAGATGTTATGAGAGAGCTTGACAAATTAGATAAGCTTCCGGAGAAAGATGTTAGAGAAAATCTTAAGAAGTGTGGTGCAGATAAAGTTCTTTCTTTATTCAAAAGGCCAGAAAAGTATTTTGAGAGATATGATTCTTACAAACAGGTTCAAGAGTTACAAAAGTATTTAAGATGTTTTGGGGCTAAGGCTGTGTTTTTGCCAACTCTTGCTAGAGGATTATCATACTACAACGGAACTGTTTTTGAGGTAAAGACCGAAGGAATGAAAGAGACAATAACTGCTGGGGGAAGCTACATGTTTAATGGTGTCCAATCGACTGGGATTTCATTTGGTTTAGACCGGTTGTCTATGCTGGCTAAGTTAAGAACTCAAAAAGAAAAGTTTTTAATTATTTCTTTAGACAAAGACAGAGAATCAATTGCTCTGGCTGAAAAATTAAGAAAGAGGGGAAAAATTGTTAGTATCTTTTATGGTAAACCTTCAAAAGCCTTAGATTTTGCTAATAGTTACGGATATACAAAAGTGGTTTTTGTTGGAAAGAAAGAGACAAAGGTCAAGCGATTTAGAGTTAAGATAATGAAAACTGGCAATGAAGAATTGTTAAAAATTTAAAATAAAAAATATTTACGAGAAATTACTCTCTATTATTTAGCTTTCTTTTTTGTCTTCTTTTTGGCCATGGTCCAGCACCTCTTTAATTTTTAATTTATTCTGTTCAAGTATTTAAACATATGTCTTGAAACACAGCAATGTTTTAAAAGAAAAAATTGTTCGGTTTTTCATGAATCAAAACGAGATTGATATTGCGTATTTAAGAGAAGCATACAAATTGGCTATGAAATCTCCAGACCCTAGCACACAGAATGGTGCTTTAATTGTAAACACGAATAAATGGTTTGATTTGTCCCCAGCCAACCTTGTTTCTACAGCTTTTAATAGGTTTCCAAGAGGGGTTACTGAAAGCCATTATAGGCTTACAACAAGGAATCAAAAGTATCCTAGGATAGTTCATGCCGAGAGGGGTGTTGTTTTTAATGCTGCATATAACGGAAAGTCTACTGCAGGGAAGATAATGTATGTTCCTTGGTATGCGTGTGCCGAGTGTGCCCAAGCAATAATAGAGGGTGGTTTGAGCGAGGTTGTAGGCTATGCAGGTCCTGAGAGGTGGTGGACAGAGCAAGTAACTGAAGCTGGAGGAGACGGTAAAGAAGATTGGGCAAAAAGCATTTCAATAGCAATGTCTATGTTGGATGAGGCTGGAGTAAAGAGAAGAATCGTTGATGGCCCTATTGGGGGGGTAGAAGTATTATTTAGAGGAAGGTTAATGCTCCCTTAGTGTTTGTACAATATAAAATATTTAAATAAGGATTTTCATTCTTTTTATCATTGGGCCTGTAGTATAATGGTATTATGCGTGGCTGGCAGTCATGAGACTCGAGTTCGATTCTCGACAGGTCCATAATATATATTATAATAAAGAAATTATTATAAAGTATCTTTATTTCCAACAATAATGTTAACTTATCATTTGGTTTTTGATAATTGTAGGATAATTAAAATACACGAATATGATCAGATTAGCGATGCTATTGGTAATGTTCCAAATGCTAGTACTCATTTTGTAGGATTGTATATAACGGGAACTCCTAGGGGAGCTATGAATTCAAATCCCTTAGACAAAAGAAGAATACCTATTTTACAAAAAGCATTGGAAGAAGAATTAAGAAAATAATCATTCAACCTCAATTTCCATCTTCCAAGCATGACCTTTTCCTGTGGCTTTTGAAGAAACTACTTTTAAAGGTCTTTTGAACAAAGGACAGTTTAAAACAAATGTTTCAAATTCTCCGCCCTCCCCAGCAATGTGAATGTGGTGTTTGTTGTTAAGGTCTATTGCTTTATCAACAAAATCCCTATTTATCTCTTTACCTAACCATTTATCGTCTAAAGGATGGGCAGCAACACCAACAATAATTACTTTAAATTTATTATCTATGAGCTCATTAAGGTATTCTAATTCATCTTTTTTCCATAAGGGGGTATAGGCCTCAATTTTAAGCTTATTGCAGATCTTTTGTACTCTATCGTATTGATACTGTGATGCAATAGCTCCTGCAACAACTCCTTCAATTTTGTATTTTTTTATTGCTTGTTTTAAAGCCTTTTCCAAATCTTCAAGCTCTTTTTCTTTTTCACCTTTTGTTTTAACTGTAATTAAAGGAAGCCCCATTGCTTCAGCCTGAGTTTTTGTTTTCTTAATTGAGGGAGTGTGGAACATGTAAGAATCTGGGTTTGAAGATTCTAGTGTGATTAAACAAACCAGTTCATTATTCCTTATTTTTGCTTTGTATGCTGCGTAGCAAGAATCCTTCCCTCCAGAGAATAATACTCCTAGTTTCATATAAAATCTAGAAACACATGGTTTTTAAGGGTTTTTATTGACCACCAGGACGCCCAAAACCAAAGTGTTCGTCAGATGTCCTTAATCAAATAAAGAACCAAGAGGATTCTCAAAATCTTTATTTATTTCTTCTATCCTTTTTTTTGTTTCTTTATCTTTCTTCAGTTCTTCTATTTCTTCCTCTAACTCTGTTTTAAGTTCTGCAAAAGGATCTGGGTTATTTTGAAAATACACGTGTTTAAGCCATATATATATTTCTTCAAAATGATTATCTTGAGAAAGCCAGACTTTCTTTTGGTTTTCAAGATGTAATAAAGGAGAGAAGGCAATTATTCTTTCATCTCTCTCCTTGCCTATAAAATCTGAGTAAGAAATCTTTTTTGAATCATTATTTTTCTTGAAGTAGTCTATAAGATTTTTATGGATGTCCCTTATTCTGTCTCTTATATTTATTGTCTTTTTGGGCAAGGAGATTCCAACCTCCCTTATTGCGTTTGTCTTTATCACCTCTTTATCTATACGTCTATTTTCTGTTTTAATGGCTTTATTTAGGGATTCCATTAACTCTTCTAGTGTTACTTTCCTAAACCTTGGAATTGGGCTTCTTGGTACTAATTCTGGGATCTGCTCATCTAATTCTATCCTTTCTAACTCGTATTTTTTTGTCTCCTTCCCTCCAAAAAGAATATCATCTATGCTATGTATATATTTACTCAGGATAATCTCTGATTTAATCCTTAATAAAATGGCTGCGGCAAGTAAGACTTTTGAAGATACAAAAAAATCTGCTTCTTCTAAATCTTGTATTTTTATTAAAAATTT
>JAHIVR010000106.1 GCA_018816625.1 Nanobdellota archaeon
CCAGGCCGTTACATATCTCATCATTTGATCCAAGGTTTGGTGCGGCTAATGGTTGTATGAAATTATTATTTGAGTCAACAGCATAACACGGTCCCCAGTCGTTGTTTGTGCAAACTTGTTTTC
Source organism: Nanobdellota archaeon (assembly GCA_018816625.1). Lineage (GTDB taxonomy): Archaea > Nanobdellota > Nanobdellia > Pacearchaeales > GW2011-AR1 > JAHIVR01. The sequence continues at coordinate 124 of JAHIVR010000106.1, forward strand.
CCATTTGACACACTCCCACTGCTGCTTCTGCTCCGCAAGCCACTTCCTCTCCGTTTGTACAGAAACAAGAATCTCCCGGGTCACATCCACAGTAGGCTCCCTGAGAGCTACCTTTACAAACTAAATTATAATCCGAACACGAGTATTCTCTTGGTGCGTATTGGATTCCATCTCCCGTAGAGGCCTTTCCTGTTATTACCTTTCCTGTTATTAAAGGGAGGGTTGCCGTCACTAAAACTCCTCCACAATCAACTTCCCCTACCTCACATGGGGCACATTCAGGATCTATTTCTGTGTCGCAACAAAATGATTCAGCTAAAATATTAGAATTATAACAATAATCTTTGGTTTGAATCCCTTCATCTTCAACATATCCTTTTATTGTCCAAGGAGTACTCGAATCCCCATCAGAATCATAGCAATCCCCAACATTAATTCCCGCGTTTCCGGTGATGCTCGGAGATGTGTTTCCCAAAGGAATTCCAAGAGCCCTTAATAGCCCGTCAATAAATCCGGCAGAAAGTAGAGATAATGAAAGAACAAGAATGATTACTCCAATGAATGTTAGTTGAATTCCTCTTTTCAATACGACCTCTCCCCTTTTATTCATGAATCTTTTATGGAATTAATATATTTAAAGCTTATTGTTGTGGATTGCATTTACTTTTTTAGTCAATCTGGAGAGTAATTAAATATTTTATTGAGATCTTGATAAAATTTAATAGAAGATAAGATTTTTTTGTAGTTTTGGGTTAATTTTTTAGTTGAGTGTGTATTTTTAGATAATATTATAAATTGTATGTTCTTTGTTTTATTATGGATTATGATATGAGTAAGAGAGAGGTTAAATTAGATAGAGAATTAAGTGAGTTGGATAATTTTGTTATAAAATTTATTAAATTACTTAAAAATTATGTTATTGTTTCTGGTTATGTTTCTATATTGCTTGGCAGAACAAGGGCTACTGAGGATGTTGATTTGTTGGTGCCTAAGATGGAAAAACATGACTTTATTAGTTTTTGGAGAAAAGTACATGATGAAGGATTTTGGTGCATTAATACTTCCAATGCAGACGAAGCTTTTGATATTTTAAATGAGCATGCCATAAGGTTTGCTAAAAAAGAAAAACCTGTTCCAAATATTGAGTTTAAGGTTATAAAGAACGATTTAGATAAATTTTCTTATGATAATAGGATAAAAGTAATCTTGGCTTTTGAGAATCTTTATATTTCTCCTATAGAATTGCAGATTGCCTATAAATTATTTTTAGGAAGCGAAAAGGATATTGAGGATGCTAGGCATATTTACTCTTTATTGAAGGATAAGATTAATAAAGAAGAATTGATTTCTTCTCTGGAGACTCTTGGGGTATTTAATAAACTTGGATTACTAGAAAATGGTAAGTATTAAAGATATTAAGGTTGATTTAGAAGAATTAAATAAATTTAAATCCCGAAATGCTAAAGAAAGGCTGGATTTTATTGATTGGTGGGTAAATTATATGAAAAATAATAAGGATAAAAAGTGGAGTGAAGAACAAAATGTCATTGTTGATTCTCAAATAGATTAGTTTTTATATGGCGTGAGTTTATGACATTGGTCTGATGGTTTGTGGGAATTAATAAGGATTTGATGTTCTGAAGAATAAATGGGTAGAATTGTGTGTTGGGCTAGTATAGTAAGCTTTTATAGTTTTTATTTGTTATTTTGGAAGGAAAAATGAAAAGAATTTTATTTTTGTTTGGGGCATTCTTCTTATTAATTAGTTTGGGTTTTATATATAGTGAACCTTTGGTTTTGGATAAAGATTCTGATTTTGATGTTCAGTTCATTGTTGAACCTACTCCTATAGATACAAACGATGTTCAGGAGGTCGTTGGTAGTGTTTCTGGGGCTGAACTTTTCTCTGGGGAGAAAGTAGTTTATTATAGAGACGAGATTCCAATAACGATTGATTATGACGAGGGAACTTATAGTGTTTATGGAAAGGAGTATGATATCATTGTTGATGGGGGGGATTGGGAAACTTCTAGGATAGCATCCCAGAGTGCTAATTTTCAAGAGTTTCATATCCCTTATGATAGATTTAATGTTTTCATAGATTATTCTGAGTTTACTAATGGTACTTTGGCTGATTGGGAGAATTATTTTAATGAGATGCATGAAAGGTTTGTTGAATTGGAATCTGAAATCGGGTGGACTTCTGAAATGGTAAACAATGGGAAAAAATTAGACCTTTATGTTTATCACAATTCAAGTGCTCCAACTAGTTGTTGGAGAGGGTATTCTATCCCTGGTACTGGAGAGGCTCATATTGAGCTTAGGTCTGATTTTTGGGACCCTGATTCTTGTTGGACAATTTATTTTAATGATTCTAGTGGTTCTTGGGAACTAGGGAATCCTGGAGAGCTAGGAGACAATTGGCGAAGATGGCAAGCGCTTCACGAACTTGTTCATGGCATAACTCCCGCCGATATAAGTGGAGATTGGATAAGGGAGGGTCTTGCAGAGTATTACCAATTCAATATACTCTCTAATTACAACGGAAACGGATATCCCGATATAACACAATCCACTGCAGATATTAGAATTCAAGGGGCCATTTGGACTCCGACCTGGGGGAGTTTTTCAGAATACGCTTCTAATAATTATATGGATAGGCAGGGAGATGAGATTCAGGAAAGCTCTGGCTACGATATAACTGCGTGGATGTTCTCTATGATGCGTGATGGAGACCATAATTATCCTAGCAAGCTTCTTGACTGGAGCTTATTTTATGATAGGTTAAATAATAATCTTGAGGTTCTTTGGGGTGCTCGTTCTTTAGGTGATTACTATTCCGATACTATTGTAATTGATGTTTTTGGTAGGGCAGCCGGGATGACTTGGGAAGAAACCAATCAAACGTGGAGATATGATGGGGCTAGTGGACCTGGATGGGGGGTTAGGAAAATTATGAACCCTTTTGATTGGTATCCAGATTTAACAGCTCAGGTTTTTGTTTCAAACAATGCTCCTTATGTTGGTCAGACAGTTAAATTGTACGCTATTGTTAGGAATGAAGGGGGAATTGATTTGGAAAATGTTCTTGTTGGACTATTCAAAAATAGTTCTTTATTAGATGAACAAGTAATGAATATAAGTAAGAATGGCCTAACTTATTTCTCTTTTGATTTTGACACCTCCTTATATGGTGAGGGAGATTATATTATTAGTGTTATTGCCGACCAGGCAGATATTAAGATAGAGAGCAACGACACTAATAACTATGCAGAATACATTTTGCAGGTTAGAAACAGGACGTGTTCAATAGATTATGTCACAAGAAGCTGTACTGATTTGAGTGGAACTTATGGAGATATGTGTTTAGATTTTAGTAATATTACTTCTTATTATTGTCAGGGTGGAGATTTTGGAAGTTGTGCTTCTGCTACTTACTCGTGCCTTTACGGTTGTGGGACAAATCAGTGCGCTAAACCAACTTGTACTAGGTATTTTGATAAAAGAACATGGACGTGGATGTGGAATTGTAATGGGCAACCAACAATTCTAGCTATGAAGTAAGCTATATCTTTAAATAGGTTTTTTTATAGATGTTTTTATGGTAAAGAATAATCTGTATGATGCGGTCTTGTTTGATGTTGATGGTACTCTGGTTTATACCCTTCCTGGTTATATGGAAGGACTTGTTGGTGAGGTTTTAAGTGACTTAGGAAAAAAGACTAATGGTAAGAATATCTCAAAATTAGTTAAGGAGTTTTGGTTTAAGGGAGATAGGGAGGTTTTTCTTAGAGAAAAATTTGGTGTTGATCCTGATTTATTTTGGAGTACTTTTAGAGAACACGACCCCCCAGGAAGAAGAATGGAAGCAACACGAGCCTATTATGATGTTTGGGTCATAAATCACATAAGGAAAATGAGCATTAAAACGGGGATTGTTACCGGAGCCCCAAGAGAAATTTCAATGATGAATCTAGGACTCTTAAAAGAACAAGAGTTTGATGTAAAGATTAATGCTTATGATGAGTATGGTGTTAGGGCAAAACCAAACCCCCATGGAATAGAATTATGTTTAGATATCTTGGGAGTTAAGCCAGAAAGAGCGATGTATGTTGGAAATGGGGATGAAGATATCTTTGCTGCAAGAGCTGCTGGAGTTGATGGGGCTTTAATATTAAGAGGAGATTACGAGTTTCCAAATCTTAATCCAAAAATAACTGTTTATAGTTTGTGGGAATTAAAGGGATTAATTAGGTCCTGTTAGACTGCCCAAGATGTCAGAGTTAAACTCTGCATCGCGAAGCCGAGAACGGCTTCTGAGGTGTGGTTGGCCTTAAGAATTATTCAGAATCAACATCGTTAGCTAAAAAGCCCCACCAAGGGTTTCTTATTTTAATGTCACCGTATTCAGCTTCTATCTGGGCTCTTATTTTTTCTTTAACCGGAATTATCCAAAATAATCTGGCTCTTTTTTTTGTTTGAACTTCATAATATCCGTTTTCATTAAGTTCTATTTCCATTTCGCTTTCTTCTTCTCCTAATTTGGCCTTTATTTTAGCTTTAATCTTAGCAGGTATTTGATCTGGAAGAATTATTGGTTTTTCTTCTCCACTAAAGTTTCCATAAAGGGTTTTGTTATGGTGGTAGAGGGTTACAGTTGTTGTCATGTTTACTCTTTTTACTTGAACAATAATATTTCCAGAACCAGCATAAACTGTCATTTCTCTTCCTGTTTCTGTCTGGCATTTCATGATTCTGCCAGTGCAAACACACCCTTCTGTGCATTCCTGGCCTGTTCTTTCTTCAAAATGTATTCTGTTTCTTTCCTGAATTGCTTCTTTGATTTGTTCTTTAACTCTGCAAGTTTTTTCTGTTTTTGGTTCATCTTCTGTGCAATCATCTGGATTTGTGCATGTTCTTGTTTGAATTCCATTTTCACATGCACTCCATTGAGTACATTCCCATTCGCATTCTGTCACATTTGTTATATTATTTGCCTCTTCACACTCCTCTTTTGTTTCATGATAATTAGGATTATCACATCCAGAGGTAGTTGCAAATTCACATTTATTAGAGGCATTATTATATTCATATCCTTCCCATTCAACATCACAATCAATAATGCAGTCCTCTGGGCAATATTCTGGGTGAGTGGGGGTTAATTCCCCGTTTTCACATTTTCCATCTCCGCACTCATATTGTTGAGGTCCTCCAGAAGCATCACATCTGCCCTGTGTACAAACTTGAGGACATTCATATTCTACAGACATGCTTGAATCGTTTTCGCAATAATTTTCTAATAAAAAACTACCATTAATACAACTATCTTCAGCAACTATAACACCTGCTTCTGTTATGTTTCCTTTTGTATTATAATCTAATCCAGAATCGCTATCAGTACAGTTTTCAGCAACAACTAATCCAGCTAAAAATACAATGCATAAAATAATTATTCCCACATTTCTCATGTTTTTATATGGATTTTTAGGTTTTTAAATGTTTTTTTATTATTGATTTCAATTTATGATTTAGATAGTTTGCTACGCAAAAATTAATTGAAGTAGTTAATGATTGATTTTCTAAGGAGTTGATATCAGATATTTTTTAATAGAAAAATTAATCCATTCAAGTGCTTTGCACTTGCAATTTAGTCAAAATCAATAATGCAAATAAGCCAATAAATAACGCCTTTTTCATAGCTTGTTAATGAAAAAGAGTTTAAATAATTAATCATTTCCCGAACTTTCTTTTTCTTTTGTGAAAATCATGGATTACCTGGGTTAAATGATGGGGTTGGAATTCTGGGAATAACATATTGAGGAAGTAGAACTCTGTGTAGACTATTTGGAAGGGCATGAATCCAGAAAGCCTTTTTTCTCCCCCTGTTCTTATTAATATATCTGGGTCTGGGATGTCTTTGGTGTCTAATAGTTTGGAGAATTGTGTTTCTGTTACCTGAGATTTTGTCTTTTTAGCTTTGTTTATTGCTCTTATTATTTCATCTCTTCCCCCATAATCTATTCCAAGGATTATGGTGAATTCTTTGTATTTTGCAGTTACTTTTTCAAGATACTGAATTTTTTTAACTAAAAGTTTTGGAATTCTGTCTTTTCTTCCTATGTGGATGAATCTGAATTTGTCTTTCTCATGGTTTTTGGATAGATCATCAAGGCTGTTTTCAATAACGTTAAATATTTCTTTGACTTGATCTTTGCTACGCTTCCAGTTTTCTGTGGAAAACCCCCATATTGAAAGAACTTGCACTTTTTGTTTTTTAGCTTCTAAACATATTTCTCTAGCTCTTTTTTGATTTGTGGCTATTTTGTATGCAGCTATAGGAGGAAGTTTTCTTTTTTTTGCCCATCTTCTGTTTCCATCGGGAATTATTGCTATATGTTTTATTGGCATGTTTAAATTGTTTAATTCTTTGTGTTTAAAATGTTTGTGTATTTTTGATATGATTTTTGAGGGATAAAATATAGTTGGGGGTTAATATGGAAGAATTTTTATTTAGAGGTTAGTTGGATGCTGATTATTTTTAGATGTTAAAGTGAAGGGGATTAGTTTATTATCTCTCAATAGTTGAACAAAACTGATTAAATATTCAGTTAACCTGTTATCTCTACTCAACAATCTTCCCAAATCCAATAAGTCTCCAGTGACCATTTATGTTTCTAGCAATACCTACATTGTTTGCCTTTATTGCAACCACAGGAATGTTAAGTGCCAGTTCTATCTCGTTGTCTTTTATTGTTTCAACAGTTCCCACAGTTATTGTCGTGTTTACTGATAACATTAGAAGCTCTTTTGTTTTTATTGGGTCAACTATTTTCTTTTCCTCAGCTCCCAAAACCTCTGGGAATAATTGGTATTTTATTTTTACTTTATAGGTTATATCTGGAAGATTGTCTTTTGTTGATGCAAGACACCCGGTAAGCGAGTCTGTTTTCGTTAGAAAAGGGTCAAGTTCTGTTTCTATTGATATGCTTGCTCCAGGAGTTATCTGTTCAACATTTTGATTTCCTTTGTGAAGAGAGAGGATTTTTGTTGTAAGAGTTTGGTATTCTTGTTTGTGGGATTTTTTGGAACTTAACCCGGGTTTTATTTCTATTTCATCACCAACTTTAAGGGTTCCTTTTTCAAGTATTCCTCCCAAAACCCCTCCGCCTAGTTTTGAAATTGTTGTTCCTGGTTTGTTTATATCAAAACTTCTTGCAATAAGGAAACACGGTGCACTTTTTGTGTCCTTTTCTGGTATTTCTAGGTTTAATAAAGCCTCAAGAATTTTATCTATGTTTATTTGTTGTTGTGCTGATACCGGGATTATTGGAGCGTTTTCTGCAATTGTTCCTTTAACAAAGGCTTTTATTTCTTTGTAGTTTTTTAACGCTTGTTCTTTGCTTACCAAATCTATTTTGTTTTGGACTATTATTATATTTTTTAGTTTTCTTGCCTGGAGGGCCATAAAGTGTTCTTTTGTTTGGGGTTTTATTCCTTCATTAGCAGCTATAACTAGAATGGCAGCATCAATAATTGCTGCTCCAGAGAGCATGGTTGCCATTAGCATTTCGTGTCCCGGGGCATCTATGAAACTTAAATATCTTTTGGCGTCACAGTTCTTGTTTTCTTTAGTTGAATAGTCTTTTCCACATTTGTATATTGTTGCATCGGCATAACCTAGCTTTATTGTTATTCCTCTCTTTAATTCTTCAGAATGGGTATCCGTAAATTTTCCTGTAAGCTGGGCTAGAAGAGTGGTTTTACCGTGGTCTATGTGCCCCACAACACCAACATTTAGTTCGGATAATTCTTTATTATTTGCCATGTTTTGGTTTGATTAAAGATTTTTAAAATCTTTATTTTGAGCTATAGAATAAGACAAGATAATGAGTATTTAAAAGTTTATTATTGTGCTGGAGCCTCAACTGGTTTTTCTGCTGGTTTTTCTATTTGGGCTTCTGGAGTCTTGTTTTGGTCTGGGAAGGCCTGGGCAATTGGTTTACTTCCTTCTTTTACAACCTTCATATTGATTTGAACTATTGCCGGGGATATCACTCTTCCCCTTACGGTTTTTCTTAATCTGAGTCCTTTTGGGCGATTGTTTGATCTTGTGTGCTTTCCTTCGTGTTTTGGACGTTTTTTCATGTTTTTACCGTATGTTAAAAGGACTTTTTTTAGGGCTATTCCCTCAATATCTGGCATTGATGCGAAGCCGGCTTTGTCACTGGCTCCTGTTATCTCTAGTTCGTAACCCTCAAGTGCCGGAAGTATTTCTTTCCCGTCTATTTTGTCTCCGGTCTCTTTTCCCACTAGTGCTTCTGATTCTAGCTCTATTTTATAGGTTTTTCCTTCTTTATTTGATATGTTTATCTTGAATGGCATATAAGATTATTGAGAAATTGGTTTATAAATTTATTTATTGGGGTTTTTACTCTCCTTCGCGCGTTATTTTGACTTCCCTTAAACTGTTTTGTGTTAAAAGATAGGCAGCCATTATTACATCATATCCTGTTTTCCCATCACTAAAGGTTATTCTTAATTTTTTTGGGTAGGGTGTGCTTTTTTCTCCTGGTTTTCTTTTAGAATCGTCTTTTATTTTAACTGTTGCAATTATCTGGACTGATTCGGGAATGTCATAGTCTTTTATAACGGCTCTTAATAATCCGGTATCTTCCTTTTCACCAATTCCGATATAATCTCTTTCATTCTTTTCTTTTTGACCGTGAGTGTGCTCATAAACGTGTGTGTGATAGTGCCCAACAATCTCGATTGGAGAGTGTTCTCTTTCAGCTTTATTCATATTAATAACCCTTTTTCTTGCTGCCCCATTGCCATATGATATCCATGTTCTGGCTGTTTGCCCGGTAGCCCAGATTTGCGCACTAACAACAACATATCTTCTACCTATTTTTTTCCCCCTCAAGTCTCCCATAGATTCGTTTTTTCTGTTTTCAATTAAATTACTCTTAATGTTGTCCCAACACGGATCAGAGATAATAATGACTTCTTCTAGGCTCATTATATAAATGATTTAGAATGATTTAAAATGATTTGTGGTTTAGAGTTTATTTATTGAATGCTGTATCGCTATCATATTCGTGGGTTGCTAATACCCCTTCATTTTCTAGGTATCTTATTTTATAGTGCATTATCTCTTCATCGGTTTTTAGTAAACCAACATGGGTGCATCCTCTCTCTGCTTTTTTTGGAATAGGGAGTCTTGGTAATATCCATCTTAA
>JAHIVR010000107.1 GCA_018816625.1 Nanobdellota archaeon
AAAATATATGCGGTTTAGCAAGAATAATGAGATCTAATTCAATTGCCGCTATGGAAAATATGGTAACATGGCATGAAAGAGATATAAGTCATTCGAGTACAGAAAGAATTATATTTCCAGATTGTACTATACTTATGGCATATATGATAAATAGTTTTAAGAATATAATTCAAAATATGGACATACATTCAGAAAATATGAAAAGTAACGCAGAGATTACAAAAGGATTATATAATTCACAATCTATTATGTTAGCTTTGATAGAAAAAGGATTAACTAGAGAAAAAGCTTATGAGCTAGTTCAAAGAAATGCTATGAAATGTAATGAGAATTGTAATAGATCATTTCAAGAGTTATTACTTCGCGATAAAGAAATAAAAAAATATCTTAGCAGTTCTGAAATTAAGAATAATATGAGTTATAGATCATATTTTAAATATGTAGACTATATATTTAGTAAAGTATTTACAGTATAAAAGGGGGAAGATGAATGGAATATATAACGCCAATTGTAACACCAACTGTATTTTTGGATAGAGATGGAGTGATTAATAAAGATAAAGGAGTATATATTACAAGTTGGAATCAGTTTGAGTTTTTACCTGGTTTTTTAGATGTTATAAGAGAATTCACAGAGAGAGGATTTAAAATAATAATAGTTACAAACCAACCTCAAATTGAAAGAAAAATGTTAGAAGAATCTGAACTAGATTATATTCATTATAATATGGGATTTGAAATAATGAAATCTGGAGGTAAAATAGATGGAATTTATTATTGTCCTCATAGTTCTAATAAATGTGAATGCAGAAAACCAAAATCAGGGATGTTATTAAAGGCTAAAAAAGAACATAACATTGATTTTAAAAATAGTATAATTATAGGGAATAGTTGGAAAGATATGAATGCCGGTTCAAATGTTGGATGCACTACTTGTTTTTTAATAGATAGATTAACTGATTTACATAAATGTGATAAAGAACCAGATTTTTGTATAGCAGATATATATCAAGCCAAAGATTTAATACCTGCATTCTTTAATACATTAAATGTTGAAAGGGAATAGTTATGGTGAATTTAAATGATCCAAGAAATAAATATATCTCTGATATGACAGAATGTCCTGAATGTGGAAGCAAAAATATTAAAAAATATGAATATGTCAGTATTGTTGTTGCAACTGAAAATAATAAAGGATCAAAAGAAAATCTTTTGACAGCTCAATGTAATGATTGTGATAAACATGTATTATAAAATGTATAATTGAAAGGGAATAGTTATGGCAGATATACCTCTTATAGGTAAGAAAGAAGAAAATAGTAATAATACTCTTAACATAGTTCAATGTCCAAAATGTCAGTATAAATATTTTGAAACATTACATTTAATTCAAATTATTTCTGAATTAATGTCTAAAAGTGGTAAAAAAGAAATGATAATGGTTCCAGTTTTTAGATGTGGGAAATGTGGATTTATACTTAATGAAACAAAGGAATAAATTAATGGATTTTAGACCTGTATTTGTAGAAGCAAAAACAATAGATGATTGTTGGTTTCAACTATTACAATCAGCATATGATAAAGGAAGACAATATGCAAAAACTGCCGGATCAAGAACTGGAATGACTGTTCATGCTTTTGATTTTGTATCTGGATTTATTCATTATCCCCATACAAGACCTTTAGCACCAATAATGCCAGAAGGAATACCACCTGTAACAACTGATGATAAAATAGAGAGTTATTTTGTTAATTATTTGATGGATAGTAATTTAGAAAAAAATGAACACTATAAATATAGTACTTGGATAACAGGTGGAGTAGGAAAAAATGAGAAAGTATCTTGTGAAATAAATCAATTAGATTGGATTATAAATCATTTTAAATCTAATGGATATGGAAATAATCATTGTTATATAATGGTAGGAAATCCAACTACATCTTATGAATATGATACCCCTTATATGGAATGTAAAAAATGCTCTAAGAAATTTAAGTTTGAAAAATCTAAGAAATGTCCAGATTGTGGAAATAACTTAGAAATAAATGAATTATTGCGACCAACAACACCTTGTCTTCGAGCTTTGGATTTTAGAATTGTAGATGGTTATTTATTAACTAATGTAGTATATCGTGCCTGGGATATATTTGCGTTTCCTGAAAATATAGGGGGATTTACTTTATTAAATGAGTATATATCAGAACAATTAGATAATGTAGAAGCTGGACCTATATCATTTTCTTGTAAATCATTACATTGTCCTGAAGATATGTTTGATATTTTAAAACTAAGAATAAGAAAATAAAAAGGTATATTGAATTTAAAAAAATGAAAGAACAAATAGAGAATTATAAAATTATAAATAGTTTTCCTAAAATATTCACTTTAGGGACTATATATGTAGCTGACATTTTTAAAGGTGAAGACGGAGACAGCCTTATAATTTGGTTAATCGGTAGCGATAGCGTTTATGTCGTAAAAAAAGATGACACCCGCCCTGTAGATGTAACA
>JAHIVR010000232.1 GCA_018816625.1 Nanobdellota archaeon
ACAAGAGGGGGGGGGTGTGGGGGGGGGAGATTTGCGGCTCCCCCGGATTCCTCCGGGCCGGCCTGGATTCTGCCGGATTCATCAGCCTCATATTGGTAAGGAGCATAGCGCCGGAAGCGTCGTCCATTGCGGCCCTTCGGTTGGAGGGCGACAAAGCCGACAATGTGTAGGTAGCGTTCGCCACCTGCGTCGTAGAACGCGATCAAGCATTTATCAGCGAGTTCTGCTTGCCAGCCAGCAATGTCCGCATCGGTCAGTTCTTGGCGTAGGGGTGCAGCGCTTGTACGGCAGAGCAGTGGGTCGGCTGGGTGATTGCCAAAGTCGTCAACGACGCAATGGAGCCGCCAGAACCAAGCCTCAGCCTGCATCGAAACACTGCTGATGCGCCGACCGGTGCGGAATCCTGAATAGATCCGGCGGTATACACCCCGAGTAAGATCCACAATTTCAGTTGTCATCCATGACCTTTCACTCGATCGGCTTCCACTGCTTGATCGTCCAATAGGTGCGGTCGAGCCAATCGCGCGACTCCATTTCCTGCACATCCACACTGACTTCCTTCACCGCCCAAGCGGGTGGATTGGCGAACAGCGTACATAGGATGACGTGTTGCGGGTCATCGTCGTGTTGCGGGCCATCGTATAGATGAACGGTGGTTTTCGGCGTGCCTTTTCCCGTCTTGCCGGGCTTGATGAATTTGATCTTGCCAAGCGTTCCAACGGTGATACCCGGCTCGACCCGGACACAGTTGGCGAGGCTAACGTAGGGGATTCCTGTCTGCTGTGGGGGTTCCGGCTCTTCGGGCGGCCATTCGTCAAAAGGGAGGTCGTCACCCGGCGCTTCGGGCTGCATGTCTTGCGGGGGCACTTCTCGTGGACCTATTGCGGGCATCGGCGTCGGCGGAGTTGGGGGCTTGCGCGAAGCAGTCGCCCTCTTCTCTGCTGCTGTTTGCGTAGGGGGTGTCAGTCTGTCGACCAGGGCATCGGTGCGAGACTTGCCCTCGCTGGGCTGATGATCGCCACGAGGAAACCATTGCTCTGCTTTGCTTGCCCCGTCTTTGATCGAAGTGAATATCTTCCGCAGCCCAGCCAACTCTGCTTCACTGGTTGCGTCCAACTTATGATTCAGGCTTGCTTCGATCATCTGTTGGGACACCCCGTAGGGACCGAACGCGCCGACCATCTTGATGACGCGATCCTTGATCGGTTCGCTCGTTGGTCCGGCCATAGTCTTATTGCACTCGACAACGGCCGCCTCGATCACGTCACCCGGAATGGTTGCCATAATGCAAGATCGGAGCCTGCGGGCGCCTTGGTTAGCGACCATCTCATAGATGTCGCGCGGGTCGGCGAGGTGGCTGATGTGGAAGTTATCGCCCTTGCCAACCCGCCGCTCATGCTTGACGGTGAAGACCTTTGTGCTCCTAGCGTTGGTCTCCAAATCCCAAGCGTAGGCCATGACTGTCGACTCGCCGTGCCGTTGCTCCAGCTCAATGATGCCGCTGTCGATATTTCCCCACGCTTGAGCGAGCACTTCGGCAAGCCGGATTGACGGCCCCTCTACGCGACTCCCTCCCCTTGGATACGAGTACACTGCTGATTCAGCAAGCGACTTTCTCTTGCAAGCGGCCAAGATGCGGTGCTGAGAGGCGATTTCGTCGCGCGGGAACTTCTTAGCAATGACCATAGCGGCCTGTACTTCTTGCGCTTGCCTACTCTGCGCAACATCAATCATCCCGCCCGGTGTCTTAGTTGGTAGTGCGAGCGTTGTTTCGGTTACACTCATTCCTTGGTTCCTTTCTCGTTTGTAAGTAGGCCAACGGGCCGCTTCACTATACGCAGGGTCCGCACCGTGGAGGGCCCGATGGTGTAGCCCTTGCGATCACTTTGATAGAACGTCAGGATTTTTTCGGGATCGCCGTAATCAAACGCCTCTGCCTCGGGGTCCGCCGCCAAAATGGCAGCTTGCAATTCTTCCGACCTCTTTTTGAATGCGTTGGCGACCTCTTTGGCTTTCTGCCATTTACAGAAAAGGTACAAGGGGAGCAGTGCCACCTTGTCTGGAGTGCGCCTCGCCTTACGGATCAGTTCCAGACTCGGGCGGCTATCATCTGGGGGCGTGTTAGCCTGGACGTTCTTACTCCAAAACTTGCAGGCGGTGTCTATAATCACTTCGCATAAGTCCTTGTTTCGGCGAATCGTGTAGATGCCAAATCCGCGCCCTCCCAGCAGGGTCGTCATGTAACAAAGTTCTGGCTTATTCTTCATACAAACCATGTGTACGTGACACTGAACAATGTAAGAATCAGGGACTTCATCCGTACCAAACTCGCCCCACTGGCCAAACAGCGGGCCGAGCAATCCTGACGTTTTTGCCTCTACCGGAAGCTGATCGCTTTTCACAATCCCGTCGATGCTTGCTGCAAGCGGGGTGCCGTCGAGAACACGCCGCTGATTTCGTAAGATGTCGCCCAATTCGGCTTCGGCAAACTTGAGAATCATCGGCTCGCTTGCCTTTCCCATTGCCATGACCTCGTTTTCTTCAGGACCATCAATGCGCCCCGTCTTTTCCAGCCAGACATCGTAAGCACTGAGATACGGGTCCACACCGAGAATGGCAGCCATATCACTGGACCCCAAATGCTTCTTGCGGCGTGCGCGTTGTTTCTCGGTGATCGGCACCTATTCGCCCCCTTCGTCATCAGGCCCTTCGTCCGGTGCGTCGCCCATCGCGCGCATTTCCCAGTGAAGTTCCAGAGCTGCCTCGATATCGTCGGCCTTGGACTCGCCGATCCCTTTGATATCCGTAAGCAGAGTATGCTCACGGAACTTCGCCATATCTCCAAGTGTGTTCAGGCCGGCGTCACGCAAGCATTTGAGCGTTTCGTTTGACAGCCCGTCGAGCACGGCGATATCGGCCATTTGCCAATCGTCAACCTCACCCGCGCCTTGTGGTTGATTGAATAGCGGCAAGGGCGCGCCTGCCTGCAAGAATTCGTTAATAGCGCTTTCATATTTCTTCTTGGCCAGAGAGGTCCTGTCTCTAGCCGTTTCCATTTCCATGTGAGCATTCAGCGCTTTTGATCGCGCCCGATCAATCTCTCGCAACCGGAGTTGATCATCAGTCGGAGTAGCGGGCGTGCCGGCTGAGACTTGTTCCTTGGTTTCAGTCATAACTGTTTCCTTTGGTAAGAGGTTATATCACATCAATCGACGTTATGTTGTCAATTTCACTTAAAATAGTCATTGCCCTAGAGAGTTGCATCATGGAGTGTTTGCGCTTGCTGTACGGTATTATGGCAATGTGTATTTTGTTGACCGCCATTTGTACCAGATCCTTAGCGCATTCCAGTGCCTCCTCTTCAGTGCAGATTGGCTTATCGTCCTCCTCGACAGAGCGCAGAAACGCGCGATCCACGGATAGCGTCATCGTCAGCTCCACGCTGTCGAACTCCAGTGGGTCAGGTTCAGGCGCGACGCCAGCGGCATCGCAGCCGGCAACATGTGCAGGGTTGTCTAGGGGCTTACTAGAGTCGATTGACATTGTTATTCCTTTTTGCAGAATCGCCCAAACAATTTCTCAAAGGCGGCTCTCCTTTTCTTGGTGTCGAGGATAGCCAACTCCTGCTCCTGGATCTTTCTGTCGAACTGACCCAAGACCTCGGCCTGGCCAAACGATGCTTCATAGTCTCCTAATGGTGTGATTTCTGTGTCCTTGGTGTCCGCCGTGAGCGTTAAAAACTTGATCTCCGCCCCGCTATATGGATTAGTGACATATAGCACCTCGAGGGCGGGACGCTCCTTGAAGGCGGCAAAGCCAACAATGACGCCGGGGTGCGTCGCATACTTGTCAGAATACTCTTTGACAAGCACCTTAACGCCGTCACCGACGCGGTATTTCTCGACAGTCTTTGCGGTACGCATGTCAACTTCGAGCTTGACACCACCAATTTCGATTACTCTCATGTTCTCATCCACGACAGTCTCCTTATTTGTTTGGTCCATTGTTCATACTCCCTAACGCTGCCGGGCTGCCTCTGTATCGGCGAAGATTTTATGGTAGTATGATTCAAGCTCTTCCCATACCCCATCACTTCCACGTTCGCACAGTACCCTATACATATCTTTTGCGGCAAGGACTGATCCATCGCGGTAGCATACGCCATCGGTGTATGGGCATTGATAATCATGCGCTGGTTCATGTCCTTCATATCGCGGCACTTTGCTGTGATATCCAACATCTGCCGGGAGGGGCTTGTGAAATACATAGGGGAATCGTGTGTCCAACGGCTTACTATCCATTTCGTCTTGTACGTGGGGTAGCATCCAATTTGTGTAAAGCAGGAATTGGACAACGCCATCGGGGCCCTTCAAAACCATGCGCAGATCAACACCCTGTATTCCGTAGTTTCTTGACGGATCTTGATTGCGCCTATCAAAAGCAGGCGCCATCGTGACAATGCGTTCAAATGTCATTTCATACTCCCTATGCTGCTGGGCCGAGAAGCGCACCTAATCGACCCAGCAGCCGGAGGGGAAAGAAGCCAACGTTATCCGTATCGAATATACGCGCCCCAAAAAGCGACGAGGCAAGCCATAGCGCCGACAATCACGCCCTTTCGTTCGGATTCAAAACAGAGAGATAAGCCCACTAGAAGCAACGCACTGATTGCCAATGGAACGTGGTGCATAGTTTTCTCCCTTTCAAAATCGCGGCGGGCCAGTCCTGCCCTGGCCTCCAGCTTGGCTTTCGCCGTGCCCCGCATATTCCCCAAGTCATGCGAGAAGGATTTGGACGCTTGGGACATCCAAAGCGTGTCATCTCGCCACGCCGCCGCCGCGTATTTAGGTGTCCTTATAAGTTAGCCGAGCTTTTTCATATCCTTCGGTGTAACCTTCTGCTCTTGCTACGGCCAAACACTTCTCACATGCCTCTACTAGAGTTGCGACTAGAGTCTGATTACACAGCACCGCACCACATGTGCCACAGCATATCTTGATATTTGCTTTGATCTCGGGCATGTCAGCAACCTCCTTTCAAAATCGCGGCGGGCCGGTTCTAACCCGACTCCAGCAGGATCGCGTGCCTCTTCGACCGCATTTTCTGGCGGGCTTACAGCCTACACGGGCAATTCCCTGTATCTGCTGGACCTTCGGCTGATCGTGCGTGTCACATCCACGCCGCCGCCGCATATTCAGTTGTCATGTATCAGGCTATTCTTTAAGCAGCATGGCCGCCCTTAACAGCCAGGCGTGTAGTTTTCGCACGTCCTCGGCCAACAAAACGCCACCGTAAAAACCGCCATTCTGTGAGTCTTGCCAGCCTACCCTAACGCTGGGCGTAACTTGACGACCGCACATCGAGCCCCAGCTAAATCGAAGACCGTAGGCCCCTTCAGGCTTTAGCGTAATTGGCGCAAGCTTTTCTGTCGGCTCCTGTTTGGGCATCATTCACTCCTTGGTCACAAAAAGGCCGAGCTGGCAACTCTTGCGGCGTCCCTTCGCCTCATGTCGATTCCTTTCGGTTATTGCCAGCCCGGCTTAGTGGAACACGTTTTTATGGTCTAATGTATCTGGGTCGCAACTTTACCTTGTGACGACAAAGAAACTTTACTACGGCATCCCGCTTCACACCAAATATCTGTGCAACCCCAGCACAACTATGGTGCCGATACGTTTGCTTGACAGCGTCTAACATGCTGTCTAAAAGTATTCCTCGTGGCTGGGGAAAACGGTTTTTATGTATCGCATCGCGCACATTGTCAGCTTGGCTGCCTGCGAATAGGTGAGCAGGGTTGACGCAAGAAGGTCGATCACAGTGATGACATACGCAGTCGGTGGGCCAATAACCACGATCAAGAAAGAACGAAAAACGGTGGGCAAGGATTGCCTTTCCCTTTGTAAAAAGGCGACCATATCCACGTGGGTGTTTTGAGCCAATCCAATCCCAACAACCATTCTTATTGACTTTGATGTTGGGCCAAAACTGGTTTACCAGTTCGGGAGAATACTGAATAAGTTCATTCAATGAGGAATGCAAAATATGAACCTCACGCTCGCTGGCCCGCGCACCAATGCGGGCAAAAGACGTATAATATCATTGATAGAAGCGTGCAGAGGTCCAGACCTATACTGATTGTTACGTTACGTTCAGTTTATCGGACGTGCCTTTTACGCCTCCAAGCAACTTTTGTAAGCCTTTCTCAAATTCAGAGCTTTGGCGAATCAGTGAAACAGCGGCATGTGTAGGCGAGGCATACTTTGCCCCTCGCCCCGATGATAGAATCACCAACACATCAAGCAGTTCACCGTCATCACGTCCCCTGGCACAATCTTTCCGTCGAATGTTTATGGTGTGTAACATTAAGGGAAACTTACTCCATGAGTCCGCCTTTGTCAACGGTAATCACACGAAACTCGTCCAGTCAAAATCTTTCCGTCCGATAACCACATATACCATCAAAGCTTACGGTCGAAAAAAATCTTGCTAAGTTGCTAATTGGTCCTTGCAACTGTCGTGGATCTGGTGTAAAGATGCAAAGGATCAACCGCTGAAAAGGAGATTGCCATGCTGTGCCGACTTGTTTTAGCCGTCTTGGTTGCTCTGGTGGTCAGTTGTACCCCGCCTGCCCCGCTTCCCCCTGAATCCGATACCGCCATTGCCGCTCCACCAGTCGAAAACCTCACCCCTGACCGTCTGGCCGTCAACGACCATCTGCGGGCAGCGTGCTATGGGTATGCAGAAAACGACCTGCAAATTGAAGGATTACTCATGGCAACAGAAGCGGATCGACTCAATGGGATGTCGATGCAGGAATTACTGGATACCCTTAATTGGACGTGTTCGCAGTTTGGGCTTCGCGGTCGTCCCGATATCAGTGTTGCTTGTCGGACCTGTGGCTATGCCATTATCAGACAGATTTATGCCTACTGACGGCATTCCGTCTCACGTTGGCGGAAAAGGCTTCCTGAAAGTCGGGTGATAGGGCTTTCGCCTGACGGCTTTCCGCCCCTTGCCAGTGATGATCCAAATCGCCTTGCCAATCGGATATGAGAGCCCCAACAAGAGTACACCTACAATAGCCATCCGATTAACAACCTTGTCAGACGTGCTGTTGTCTACCCTCTGAAACGCCACCAGGGCCGTTTGCGTGCTCTGTTTGATCTCCTGGGCCTCCTGGGTCACTTTCGCCTTCAAAGACGCAAGGGCAGCCTCCAGAGACGCTGAGACGGGCATTTCTAGATCAGCCTGGAGTTCGACCGTACCTTGCCGGGCCTGATCTGAGGCGGCACAACCAGAGATCCAGTTTATAACCGTGGCTATAAG
Source organism: Nanobdellota archaeon (assembly GCA_018816625.1). Taxonomy (GTDB): domain Archaea; phylum Nanobdellota; class Nanobdellia; order Pacearchaeales; family GW2011-AR1; genus JAHIVR01. The sequence continues at coordinate 7,327 of JAHIVR010000232.1, forward strand.
GGCCAAGTAAAGAAGGAGGGCGATAACGTCACCCATCCTTTGGATCTTTCGCTTCAGGGTGATTATCCGCATGGGCTTGCTCCTCTGCCCGACGCCGAGATTCCAGTTGCTCCTCGATATCCTGGTAGGCTGAACAGTTACAAAGCTCCAGAATCATGCCGTTGGCCATAAGCCACCGACTCGACCCGCATTTACATGGCTCCAATGCTCTCATGGCTCATTCCAATGCAGGTCGGGAAGTTGGTTGTGCGCCGTCCCAAGACTTGAGCAGCTTCTTGGAAGCATCGCTCAGTGTCCTGCCCAGGTAATTCAGGATGCCTTCTTCCGAAAACAATTTCGCATCAACCGTGACCGCCTTCATGGTGTTCGCCCGTTCGTAGTCACGGTCCCACACAACCATGAAGTCGCGCTGCCTGCCAAATTCCTCCAGTGCAGCAGCAGACGCAGCCACCATTTCGTCAACGAATTGTTGTTGATCTTCCGGCAATCGCGCCTTCAGGTCATCTCCAGCTAATTCAATCGCTTGCCTGGCGATTTCATAGTTGCTACGAGAGAGGGCGATGAACATATTCCGGTGTATGCCATCCTTGACAACCTGGGTCTCGAAACTACCTTTCTGTGCTGCAAGCGTGCTTTGTGACGTACAGCCAAACCACAGCGGCGTAGCCAAGGCCAGCAGCATCAGGTATATCCATATCCGTTTCATGCTGGTTCTCCTTACAATGACCCGGCAATCGCAAGCACCTTAACGGCGGCGACGAAGCCAGCCACCCTGTTCTCACCAGCCAGCGCCTCACTCATCTCCTTGCTGGCCTGGGCAATCTGCATCCTCGTGATTTGCCTGTAGTCTCTTCGGTAAGCGTCGGAAACAGGCGCATCGTAATCCACCACGTTTTCGGTTCCATCCGAAAGGCCGAACTCCAACGTCAGATCATGCTTGGCCAATTGTTCAACGAACTTGGCGGCGATCTCGACAAACTCGCGCGCCGCCTCCCCAAGCTTGCCTGGATCGTTTAGAACGTCCTCAAGTTTCATGATTTCCTCCAATCTGGCATGGTGAGTAGCGCCATGTGTTTTGATGGTCCGCATGGCGCTACTCGCCATTAAGCCTCTCCAATTACACTGCCGGCAGATTCCCCAAGGCGTCAACAATCGCATTGACGACCTGCATCCAGAGGGCGTCGACAATCGCCGTTCCGATCGTTTCCTCAATGCAGCCGGTTGAACTGCAACCGAGCAGCAACGCCATGATTGCCATTGTCCACTTTCGCATGATTTCTCCTTTCATTTCTTCTTTGCATCTCGAAGCCTCTGCCGCACTTGCGGCAAGGTCATGCCAAGTTCTTTGAGCACTAATCTTGCTTCTTCTCTTTTCGATTCGGCAGTTCGTTTACGCTCTCGAAACTCCGCGATACTACCGCTCTTGTAGGTTGGCAGGGGGGTGCTTAAAACGCTATTGATATCCTTGTAGACCTGGATAGGATCAGCCCATTGCCGGAACTGCCCCACCATTCTTTGTCGCAATCGAGATTGTTCTTCCCTGTTATTCGGGTTGCTAACCCTTATCCACAGCCCGATATCCTCTCGGTGCATTTCTCCCTTTGCCGCCAAGCGTACTTGCGCGTCAAGTTCTTTATTATTTCTTCTCCGTGACTGAAGCAACTCGTTGCGCGACTTCCGCTTCTCTTCAAACTCCGGCGCCACCGTACCATACGCATAGGGCAGCAGAACAGAAGGGCGCGGTCTTTTGGCGGGCGTCCCTTGAGAGGTGAGGTACGGTCTCGCACCTTTGCTTATCCACGGATAGTCTTTAACAAGCGCTTCTTGGAAGCTGCCACCCCGGCGGTATACTGGATCTAAAACAAGCTGGTTCGCCCATCTGAGAAAACCAGAGGCGGGTACGAACTGTCCTAAAGTGAATGCCATTGAACCTTCGGCAGTGGCATCTATTCTTCCCGTCCATATATCCAAGGCTCTGCCAGCATTTGACAGTGGTGTCTGCGAAGTGAAGAAACTTGCCATGCTGCCGACGATCTCCATACCCTTCCGTATATAGCCAGCGTTCACTGTCTTTGGGTCTTTCGTCGTCACCTCCAAAACAGCAGCAGGCAAGGCAAGTGCTCCAGAGAAGATGCCGAAATACCACATTGGAATCCACTTATCACCAATCAATATCGACCACGGCCGCCTGCCGGAATCGTACCATAGCTTTCTTTCTTCAGGATCTTCCGGTGGTCTCCCAGTAGTTTTACCAGCCATTGCAAGAGCAAAACCAGCAAGCGTGACAATAGAGCCGAAGTTTGCCCGCCCGATATCCTCGGCAGTCATGCTCTTGAGGTCGTGATGGATGTATCCAAACGGCGAATATTCCACCATCTTCTTGCCGATGCCAATGGGTGTCCGCACAAACGGGAAGGACAGCATGGCAGGCCAGCGAAGAAATGGCACCTTGCGGGCCGATTCCAATAGTACGCCTACCCCATCCAGGGCACGAACAAGTGACGCCTTCTGTTCATCTCGTAAATCCTCACCCACCTTCTGCCTGAACAATAGTTCAGTAGCAAGATTCTCGCCGGCACGTACAGCTTCTTTAGCGTCCATACCCTTCTTTAAGAGCCGGGCTGTCTCGCCCGCTTGGATCATCGCAGCAAAGAACTTGTCTTGCGCCTCTAGAAACCTGCCAACCGTCATCAGGGAGCGGGCCACTGTGCTTTGTTGCGCCCCTTGCCTCATGCGCTCTTTCTCGAATTGATTTCGGAACCCCGTACTTGCCTCATACCATTTCTGGTTAACATTGCCACTGCGCCACGCCTGCATAAAAGCATCAAAGGCATTCGGAAGCGCTTTCAAGGCGTCTCTCTCATATTGATACGCTTCACCAACCTTGCCCCTGCCAATTAGTGCGGCTGGTCTTGCGACTAAGGTTTGCCAGAGATTGCCATGCACATTGCGCTCGTGCGATTGTGGGTTACTCAGCATGTTGAAATAGCGATATGTACCAACCCAATCCTTCCAGGTGGTCGGAGCAAACGATGCGATCTTTTCGACGACAGCACCAACCGCTTCCATGCGGGCCTGCTCATCCGCAACGTGACGGGCGCTCACGTACTCTTGGCGGATCTCGTCTACGATATTATTGTCCACGTTAGCCTTATGTTCAGCCCAAAAGCGCTCTGCATGTTTCATAAATGCCTTGCCACTCATGCCGGCAACCAGAGATGCTGACTGCACAAAACGTCCAGACTCTCGGAGCTGCTTGTCGTACTCCTGAACCAACTCGTCTTCCTGCGTCCAGTTTTCCTCCACCTGGGCCTTTTCGATGAGCGCAACAAACGTAGCGCCCTTTGCGGCAGTCGGGCTTTCTCCTGACATCGCGTAATTCGTGGCCTCAGTCACATTCTCTGGCTTTTCGCCCAACCACTTTCCGATGGACTGAACGACTTCGCTAGTTCTCGTTTGCTCGTAAGTCTGGGGGTCTACTTTTGACAACCTCTCCATGATCCCTTGCGGCAATCCGGTCTGATTTTGTACGTTCTGGAGGAATTGCCTCGCCCTCATGCGCTCGCCTATAACTGCTTTAGAAACACGATCCCTTAGATTTCTGATTGTTCCCTTGTGGGCCAGCCCTAATCTTTTCGCCTCAGTCATAAGTTCTTTGTAACTCATTCCCTGCACATTGGGACGGCGCTCGGCTACAGGTTCCGCAGGTGCCTTTACCACCTCCGGCGTCGGCTTTGCAAGCTCGGGTTCTTGACGCCCTTCCGCCCTTTCAGTTTCTTCACGAGCTTGCGAAATCCGCCTCGCTTCTTCTTGTGCCTGGGCACGTTGCGCCTCACTTTCTATAGGTCTTGGTGGTTGGACTTCTGGCTCACCCTCTCGCCGCATCTCCTCTTCATACAGCCGCCGGCCCTCAACCTCATCGACAGGTCGGCGCTCCTGCACTGTTGGCAATTGTGTCTTGCCCTCTTGGTAGGCAGCCATTGCCTGCTGGGCTTTGGGCAATTCCTGCTTGACAAGGGAAGCGAAGTCCGCCCGCTGCTGGGCACTGGTGAGGATGCTCCGCAGGTCACCTACGTCCTGACGGCTCGGGGGCTTCTTGCCATCTGCCTTATTGGCCAGTTTCTGCGCCTGTTCTATATGGCTTGCGGTCCATCCCGCAGCACCTTCAGAAGATAGTAGAATCTTCCGTAGTGCCGGTGCGCCTTTGCGATAGTCAACAGCATCCTTGATCCCGCCGAATATATGACCAGGCCCCATGAGGAACGGAAGCGCTGCAGCAGCATCAATCAATTCCTCTTTTGTACCCACTCTATATTCCTTCCAGTCCTTCGGCGTCATATTAAGGGTATCGCTGATCTGGTCGAGCACATAGGTTGCCGCCGCCGCCATGCCGGCCTGTATAGGTTCTTCGACCCATTCTTTAGCGTATGTCTTCAGGAAGTTCTTAATCGCGACCTTGCCACTGCGCAATGCCGCTGTCTTCGCACCCGGCGCTATCAGATCCAGCGTTTTTCCGAGCAGCGTTTCTACCAACGCCTCTGGAATTGACTCAATTGCGGCTGTTATCGCAGATTCTTTGGCGCCGCCGCCGCGTGCTCTCAACTCCTGGTAACGTTGGGGGCCAATGATCGAAGCCCAATATGCCGTTTCGCCGACAAGCGTAAGAGCGGGC
>JAHIVR010000108.1 GCA_018816625.1 Nanobdellota archaeon
ATTCCCAACATAACCATAAGGCCACATTGTGAAATTATTTATCACAGCATTATAAACATCAATACGGGAAATATTTATCCCATTATACTCAATTGGTTTTCCTGTGCTTGCAAATCTATAAGTTAAATCTTCTGGTTGCAAACTCTCATTTTCTAAAATAAGTGCAGCAGAACCAGCAACCATAGGAGCACTTGCAGATGTTCCTGAAACACTAACTAATGATCCATCAAACGTCTTAGTTTGAATATCTTTTCCAGGTGCAAAAACATCAACAAACTCATTTACATTTGCAAAACTCGCAATATTATCATTTTTATCTGTTGCACTCACTCTAGTAACTTTACTTGCACAAGCAGGAGAAACTAAATTTTCATTTTCATCATTTCCAGTTGCAGTTGAAACAAAAATTCCATCACTTACAGCAGTATTTGCAAGCTCTGCAACAACATTTGAATCACAAAAACCAGAATAACTACCCGCACCAATACTAAAACTAATAATATCAACATTTTCATCAATACAATACTGCAATCCCTGCAACACATCACTCTCATAACCATTTCCTGATGAGTCAATTACCTTAACTGCAACAATTTCAGAATCAGGTGCAATGGTTTTTGCAATATAAGCTACCTGAGTACCATGCCCGTGATCATCTGTTGGGTCATTATCATCATTTACAAAATCCCAGCCATAAGAAAAATCAGTTACACTACCCTCAACACCAGTATCAATTATGCAAATCTTCTTTCCCTGTCCGCTTAAACCAAACTCATTCCTTACATCAGCACTTCTAATAATCTGCTCAGCATCATTTACCAACAAACTAACAGGCTCATCAATAATAATTTCATCGACGCTAAGAGCATTTAATAACTCCAAATTAAACTCATTAAGCTCAAGAACTTCAAAATCAAGCCCTCCTAACTTCTTTCCAATAGAGGTTTTTCCTTGTTTAAGTTCAATAATAACCCTAACATTATCTCTAAGCAATAACTCATCAATCACTTTGCTCTGAATCTTAAAATCCTTTTGTAAAAATTTAAATCTAATTCTCTCCTCTCTGGTCATATTAGTTAAATTTTGTGCTGTAACTGTTTCATTAACAAATTCTAAACTCTCATTAGTTTCTTCTGTCTCTTCAACTCCCTCTACAACTATCTTCTGGCTTGCAGAAGTTAATTCTTGTTCATTATAATTAAAAGAAATCTTTAAAGTTCCTTGTCTTGCAATTAATCCGAGTTCTGTTAAGCTAATTGGAACAATTAAAATTTCATCTGTAATATAATCTTCACCAAACCCTTTTTCTACATCTGAATAATCTGTTGTAAAAACAGCTTTTCCATCTTTTATTTCAAAATTAACCTCTTGATCAGATTCAACTATCTCAACACTATAACCTTCAGGCAAATCATATTCATAATCATTAACTTTAGAAACAAATCCTTCAATAATATCTCCTTCTACAATCTCTCCTGTTATTCCTGTACTTTCCCCAGCAGAATCAGTACTTGGGGCACTCTCAGAAGGACCTGGCTCTTCACTAGAAACACCAGAATCTTCCCCAGAATCGGTGCTTTCAGGTGCGGTTTCTGTTGTTTCTGAAGGGGGTACTGTATTTTCAGGAGCTACTTCTGTTACTTCTGAGGGAGATTCTCCTATTGGTGGCTCTTGGACTTGGCTTTCAGACGAGTCTGGTAGGGAGGAGTCTTCTCCCTGCCCTGTTGGAGTCTCTTCAATTGGTGGTTCTTCGGTTTCCTCTGCTGGAGCTCCATCTCCGGAACTACCCCCAGTATCACCAGTATCATTACTTGTTGTATCATTTTTTACCACAACAGAAACATCAAAATCCTCTCCTCCACCAGAGCTAGTTGATCCACTTAAAGAACCTATACCAGAATCAACAACTCTAAAACTAAAAAGAACGCTAGGAAATACCTCTTTTTCTCCTTCAACACCATAACCAAACCCAGAACCTTCAGCCAACTTATCTTTGACATAAAAATTACCCTCAACCACCGAGTTAGAAATCAAATCTTGTAAATTGTACTCGTTTATATTCCCAGCATTATCAATAATAAAACTTGAACTTGCCGGAAATAACTCCCCGTGTTGCAATATAAGATTAACCTGTCCTTTTATCTCCTCTCCTGCAACATAATCTTGTTGAATCTCAGAAGCAACATTACCTGTAGAAAAAAGTTTTAATACAAAAACTAAATTAATGAGTAGGGCAACAGCAACAACAGATAAAAAAACAATAACAAATCTACCAACTTTGGGAGAAATATTCTTTCTTCCTAAAGAAAGATGATGTTTTTTATTTTCTTCATGACTACCAAGATATTTTGTTGTTACCTTACCATCTTTTTTTATACTATGATAAAGGTAAGGACCATAAGTTTTCCCATCTCTTTTTATATATTTTTTATAAACCATCAGTTACCTCTTTACTTTGGCCAAGCCTGGACGAAGTAATAAAACTGAGTAGGGTAACTATTTAAATATTATTATTTGCCGAAGAGATCTTAGAAATATCTATCCTATTACTCTGATCCACCATCTTTGTATATTTTTGTAAAAGTAATGCAACACTCATTGTTCCAATATACATAGCTCTCTCTTCCAAAGTTCCGCAACTATCAAGAATTAAATGCCCAGCAACACCTGCACCTAACCAAGCAAAAGTCTTCATCTTGGCCTTTGCAAATAAAGCCCAAACAGCAGGTAGGACAACACCATACCTCAAAGAATGAGTAAAACTCCTGTGTTCTATTTGAGGAAGAACATCATTAGCCAGCAAAAAATCTCCAGCAAAATCAATATCTGGTAAAAATCCTCCAACAACACTCCTTACAGCAGTCTCAACCCTACCAGCACCAGGATAAAATTCTTTAGATAAAAGATACCCTGTCATAACGTGCCCCATTAAATCAGCAGATGCTAAATAAGGATAATCCGCCATAGCCATTAAAGTTCCAGTAAGAGTAGCTACCATAGTTTCAAATCAAGAAGTAGCTTTTAAAACATTTCTATAAAAACAAATGAGCCTACTCTAAACCGGCTACGCTTGGACGGAAATCGAATAGTTAGAAAAATGAGCCTACTCGGATTCGAACCGAGGACCCCTGCCTTTCTTAGAAAAACTAAGATACCTACAATCCTAACGGACCGCATTCATATAAGAGCAGTGCTCTGACCAGGCTGAGCTATAGGCTCCTGACTTATAAAACATAAATATCTTTCTATTTAAAGGTTTTTAGTTAGTTTTAAAAAGCATTTTTATCTCTAAGCAATATCAACTATATTAAAGGAAAGTTGAATGTCAAGAAAACCATAGGTTGTCTTACAGCCCCGTTAGTACAGAGGCCAAGTATGCTGCCCTTTCAAATGACGGCACAAGTCGGCGTTTGTTGAGGAAACCTTGTGTTTCCGATTCAAATGGCACGACCATCATGAAGCACGGCAGTGACCCGGGTTCGAATCCCGGACGGGGCGTATAGCCTTTTTGGCACCCAAAGGAGATGAAGAATTACTTATCTAGGTGACCACTTTTCTTTACTTTCTTCTTTTTTGTAGTCACCTCTTTTAAAGTTTTCTTATATTGTTTGATCAAGAATCTTAATGTAGTCTTAATATCATCTTGTTTGGAATACTTTTGAAGAGTTTGATAGTATTCCATTCTATCTTCAAGCATAATGTTTATTGGAGGAGATTTATTTTTAAGAAGAATGAAATTAAGAAGCAATCTTCCAACTCTTCCATTCCCATCCTGAAAGGGGTGAATATGCTCAAACTGATTATGCATTATTCCTGCAAGTGCTAAAGGTTTGAATTTATCTTTATTTTCTTTATACCACTCAATAAAATCCTCTAAATAATCTTTAAGTTCCTCCTTTGGAACTCCTGCATGAAGAATATGCCCTGCAGAATTTCTAACAACAACATTAACATTTCTGAATTTTCCTGCAAATGGCTTAGCCCCCTTGAAACATAACTCATGTAATTTTAAAAGTAGTTTTATCGAGACATCTTCCTTAGTTTTTCTTATATAATTTACAGCTCCTGCAACACCCTTAGTTTCTACCTCTTCTTCATTTTCCGCTCGTATTTTTGAAAGAATCTCAGGAACTTCTTCTTCTGTAACAATTGATCCTTCAATTGCATTAGTATTATAAACAAAATCTTGTGTAAAAATCTCCCACTCTTTATCACTTAAATGGACAATGTCAATTTTATCACTATACTTGTTTAAAGTTTCAATCTGTTTTTTTGTCAAGGAAAATAAAAAAACATCCGTGTTAATTTTTTCCAGCAATTCCTTTATCTTTTTTTCGGCCTTTTTTCTGGCTTTTTCCAGTTCTTCCTTAGAAAGATTTGCTCCCAGATATTTTCTTATCTTTTCTACTCTTTCTTTATCTCTGTAAGAATGAACAAGATAATATTTTATTGATTTACCTGATTTTCTTTTTTCAATATACATAATATATCAAAGGTGCCCACGTTTATAAATATTTCTACTTTTGTGGTCACCCCTACCCATACAATCCATCTTGACAATCTTTATAAAATTTAAAGATCACAACAAACTATAACCAAGTCGAGATAAAAAGAGTCCCATGGACTTGGTCTAGATCGTCTCGGATTCTAAATATGTACGTCTACACCACAAGATTTATATATTAGTAGACACACAATATTGTATGGTATTTACAGAAATTAAAGAAAGAAACAAGAAAAAATATTATTACCGAGTTTTATCTGTAAGAAATAGTAGGAAAGTGGCAAAAAAACGAAAATACTTAGGTGTTGATTTATCAAAAAAAGACCTTCAGAAAAAAGAAGCGGAAGCTGATAAAATTTTAGGGATTGAAAATAAAAAAGAAACAGAAGCTCTAAAAAAAATAAAAACTCAAATTTTGAAAATTTTAAAGCAATACAAAATAAAAAAAGCAAGTATTTTTGGAAGTTATGCAAGAGGAGATTTTAAAAAAAAGAGTGATATCGATCTAATAATCCAACCAACTCCTGGAATGGGATTGGAATTTGTAGGCCTTGCATTAGAATTAGAAGATAAACTTGGAAAAAAGATCGATTTACTTACATACAAAAGTATTCATCCTTTAATTAAAAAAAGTGTAATGGAAGATGAAATTAGAATAATATGATCAAAAATAATCCAAACACATATATTAAACACATTCTAGAAAATATAAAAGACATAGAAGAATTTTCTAAAGAATTAACTAAAAATAAAATATCTGAAGATAAACTAAGACAAAAAGCAATCATTAGATCAATAGAAATTATTGGAGAAGCTGTTAAAAATCTTCCAGAATCATTTAGAAAAAACTACCCAAAAATCCCTTGGAAGAAAATTGCTGGAACAAGAGATAGAATCATCCATCATTATTTTGGAATAGATTTGGACATTGTTTGGGAAATAATTAAAAAAGATCTTCCTGCATTAAAAAAGCAAATACTCGAGATAAAAAGAGTCCCATAGACTTGGTCCAGATCGTCTCTGATTCGGACGGGGCGTAATACCATTTTGGCATAATAGAGTGATGTATTTTTTCTAATGTAGTACATAATAGAAAGATTTAAATAAGAGTAGTACATAACTAATCTATGGTTACCGAAAAACAAATAGAAGTTAAAGGAAAAAAATACTGGATACTAATTCACTCAGTCAGAAAAGGGAATAAAGTTATTCAAAAGAAAAAGTATATTGGTAAATCCCTTCCTCCAAAAACTAGGTTGGAGCAGTTAAAAAAAGAATTCTTACAGGAACTTTCTGGAGACAAATATAAATATCTTTCTAAAGAAGATTTGGAAAAAATTGAGGAAAAGAAAAGAAAATATAAACAAGAATTAAAAAAACTAAGCAAAATAGAGAAAGAAAAAAAGCTAAATGAATTTGCGATTAGATATACTTATGACAGTAGTAAACTTTCGGGGATTAATGTTACATTAAGACAAACTTTTTTAATTCTAAAAGAAGGAATAATTCCAAAAGACTTTAAAAACTTAAGAATTGCCAAAGAAATCGAAAACCATGAAAAAGGATTTATTGCAATAACAAAATACAAAGGCAAATTTGACATTAACTTTCTAAAAAAATTGCACAAGGTTCTTTTTTCTGGAATTGATGATACAATTACTGGCAAGCTAAGAAATGAACTAAAGAGAGATGTGAAAATAGCTGGAACCGCTTATGTGCCTCCTAAATGGACTGAAATAAAAAAAGAATTGGATGAATTTTTTAAATGGTATAAAGCAAGTAATAGAAAATTGCATCCTTTAGAGCTAGCTTCATTAATACATTTAAAATTAATTTCAATACAACCTTTTGTTGATGGAAACAGCAGATTATCAAGATTGTTAATGAATTGGATTTTATGGAAAAAAAGTTATCCTTTAATAGATATTCCCATAGAAGACTTGGAAAATTATTATGATGCCCTTGATAAATACCAGATTGAAAAGGATGAAAGGCCTTTTGTAGATTATATTAAAAAGAAGTATTTATCTTAGTTGGAATTTCCTCAGCTCTTTCTCATATGAAATTCTAATGTGCAAATCAAAAGAAGAAATCAAGAAACTCATAAAACAATCAGTAAAAAACAGAGAAGCCATGCCTTTATTGTTGTGGTTGTGTAAAGAATCTTGATCTATCACTCCCATCTCGACAATCTTTATAAATAAAAGCAGTCACTTATAAAGTATCGGACTATTATCATCCGCTGTGAAAAAGTTGATCACACTAAAATCACAAGATACTGCCCTTTACGGTCGGGGCGTTTATTCTCTTGATAAAAGACTTTCTAATCTAGAAATATAACTATCCCAGGTGTTCTCCCTTCTAACTTTCTCTCTAGCCCTATCAACCATCTCTCTTACAGAAGCAGGATTATCCTTAAAAAAGTTAAAAGCACTAACAATATCCTCAGATTTTTCCGAAGGACCAATAGTATAATCACTCCTACTAGTTATTGTGGGCAATCCAACATCCATTGCATCAATAACCGTCTTTGCAAAAAGGCCATCAGTAACCATTGGTTGAATCAAAACATCTGAAGCAAAATAATTCTTAAAGAAATCAATTCTCCCTTGAGGAGTTTTCTTATCAATCCAGGAAACCAAAACCACTCTTTCCAACAGACAGGATTCAACCCAGCACCAACAAGACTATCTTTTCCTTTTTCTCCAGATCCAAGAAGGATTAATTTAGTTGAGGGATGAGACTCCATAATATTACCAAAAGCATCAAAAAGCTCTCTTCCTCTTTTTCCAAGACCTAATCTTCCATAATAAAGAAGGACATTTTCAGAGTCAAGCCCTGCTCTATACCTCTCCCCTTCAACCCTAGCACCATCTAAAATTTCTGAATCGAGCACAGAAACATCCGAAACATTCTCAAAAACACCAACTCTTTTGTCAAACCCCAGTCTTTCTAAAGCAAGTTTATGTAATTCGCTTATTGCTAAAAGAACATTAGAACGCCCTATTGCTTTTAATTGAGACCTCTCCCTCTCGCTCATAACAAAATCAATAATCTGCCTCATCTCTCCTTCAGGCAGAGTCCCATCCAAGAAAGATGGTTTAAGATGAGCTGACAAATAGAAATAAGGAATAACGGCATGAAGATTCATAACAATTTGCGATTCAGAATCAGCACTAATTCCTCCAAGAAGCCCATCGTGTTCCCACGTGTGACTTTGCAAGTAATATGTTCCTTTTGTGCCTATAGCATCTGGAGAAACAATAGTTGGCTTTTCTGTATCAAGATCAAGCCTTTTTACCGGGCCTCCAAACCAATTAGCATAATACTCAATAGGATACCCCCTATCGGCCATTTGTCTAGCAAAAGCGAAAGCATGCTCAAAAGTACCACTATTTTGTCTTTCAATTCCCAAAACAACGTGTCTTCCTTGTTTCATCTTAACTTTCCTAATTATCACCAAAACATAATTTTCGGTTAAATTCAATCGAAAAAATTTTTAACCGTTTATATATCTTTCCCAAGATTTTTCATAAAACCCTTATAAACCCCCACCACATTTATAAGATATGAGAAAAAGATACTCCTTTTCTTCAAGACACACAGGGCAGGCAAAAGATCCAAAAAACATTAGAAAGGAAAAGGCCAAATTTCCAGCAATACTACAAAAACTCCTTTACGAGGCAGACATAATAATCCAGGTCTTGGATGCAAGATTTATTGAAGAAACAAGAAACAAAGATCTTGAAAAATACGTTGAAAAATCATCTAAAGGAATGATTTACGTAATAAACAAGTCCGATTTGGCAGAAAAAATAAAAGAAGTGCCAAAACCACACGCAATGGTCTCTTGTAAAAACAGGAAGGGTATACGAGTCTTAAGAGACAAAATAAAAATACTCGCATCTAGAATTAAAAAAGACAAAATCACTGTGGGAATTGTTGGCTACCCCAATACCGGCAAATCCTCACTAATAAATCTCCTGATAGGAAAAAAATCAGCCCCCTCCGCTCCCCAACCAGGGTACACAAAAGGAGTACAGAAACTAAAGCTATCTGGAAACATCCTACTTATAGACAGCCCGGGAGTAATTCCAAAAGAAGAATACTCTTCAATTGAAGAGAACCTCATTACAAAACACACCAAGGTTGGATCACGTTCATATTCAAGCGTAAAAAATCCAGAGCAAATAATTGCTAGTTTAATGAGAGAATTTCCAAATCTGCTAGAAGAACACTATTCAATAGAAGCTCAAGGAAACTCAGAAATCCTTTTGGAAGAGCTGGGAAAAAGAAAAAATCTTCTCAAAAAAAGAGGGGAAGTAAACTTCGATAGTGCTTCAAGATTAATACTAAAAGACTGGCAGACCGGTAAAATCAAGGTTTAGGATCAATCTCAAGATAAAATATTCTTACGGGAGAATACATCTTACACTTCCCATTGTTATTGGGGTCATGAGAACAAACAGAACAATCACCAACCCCCTCGCCTCTCATAAAAGGAGGCATATAAACCTCCTCTTTTGGTCTAAAAACCTGATGAACGCATTTTACAGAACTCTCAAGTTCCATCCACAAACAAATAATCTTTATTATTTAAAACTTCTTAACCATGTAAGAACCTTCTAATCTGTAACCCATCTTATGATAATACTCCCTAACTCCAACACCAGAAATAACCTTTAACTCTTCAATTTTATTCTTCAAAACAATCCTCTCAGCCTCTCCCATGAGCCACTTACCTAATCCGGTATGCTGTCCCAACTTCCCTTCTGCACCAAGGGCAAGAGCCTGTCCGTAAACATGAAGCTCCCTAACAATTGCATGTTTGACTCGCTTCGCTCGAGAATTTTTAGAAGCATTAACTGATAGTTCATTTTGAGTTTTACCATTAACCTTGTAAGAGGCAGTGGTCGGAGATGTGGAGGATTTAGATAAATCTTCATCAAATATTCTCAGCCTAAGTAATCCAAAAAGGATATTATCTTTATTCACAATCTCTAAAAAATACTCCTCTCCTCCGGAAGCCTTGTATCTAACAACCTTCAATTTAATATTTTTATCAACATCAATATTAAAACCTATTTCTCCACCTTGGCCACGCTTGGACGAGGTTCGCGACAAAGCAAACCCTATCTCTCTCATTCTTATCTCACTAATTTTTCTTCCAGAATCCCTTATTTTTTGTTCCACATCCTTTCTTAAATCAATTCTAACAGGATCAAACGCCATTTTTTCCTTAGGAATCTCTCTCATGACCCTCATTACCCTGCAATACTCTGGAATAATATCCATTATTTTATTTATAATCTCTCTTGTCTGTGCTTCGTTATACGGCTCATAATTAATTTTCTTATACATACTAGCCAAAGGAGAATCATCCACTATCTGGCACGGGTAAATCTTTAATTGATCCGGTCTAAACCTATCATCAGAATATATCTTCTTAAACAACCTGATATCTTTCCCTGGATTACTATAAGGTAACCCGGGCATAACATGATAACCCACCTTAAATCCAGCGTCCTTCAGCCTCTTAGTTGCATCAACAACATCTTTAACCGTGTGCCCGCGTTTTATCTTCTTATAAATTTCATCGTCTAAAATCTGAATTCCAATTTCAACCCTTGTGCACCCAAATTCTAACATTCTCTTTACCTCTTCATCACTACAATTATCTGGTCGGTTCTCTATGCACATAGCAACACACCTGTGTCTTGATTTTTCATTCAGTTTCTTAGCCTCTTCCAGATTCTTACTCTTTTTATCGTTAAGCGCATCAAAACAAGCCTTAATGTACCCGTACTGATAATCTAAATCATATTGTAAAAAAGTTCCTCCAAGAATTATTAACTCGATCTTATCTGTTGGATGCCCCATCTTCTCAAGAGTATCTAATCTAGATTTAACTTGTTCAAACGGGTCGTATTTCAAAGCCATGGCCCTCATTATTGCCGGACTCTTATCGGTATAGCTCTGTGGAACAAACTCCCCCCCAGGACAGTATATGCAGGTACCGTGATTACACTTTCTGGGTTTTAACACAACAGTTAAAGGAGTAACTCCAGATATTGTTCTTACAGGTTTCTTTGCCATATCTCTTCATAAAAAACTAGGTTTTTAAATGTAAACCCTTTCTCTTCTCCATGCAAAATCAAAGAAAACTATGGGACAAAATAGCTCCAGACTGGTCTGAATTTAAAACAAACCCGGGTAAAGAAATAATAAATTTTCTTAAAGAACAAAAAGGGAAAATTCTTGATCTTGGTTCTGGTGCCGGAAGATATCTAACAGAGATAAAAGAAGGAAAAATGTATCTCGTTGATTTCTCAAAAGAGATGATAAAACACGCTAAAAAAAGAGCAAAAGAAAAAAAAATTCCAGCAGAATTCTTTGTTGCTTCCTCCGATAGTCTCCCATTTGAAGATGACTTTTTCGATACAGCAATCTCAATAGCCCACCTCCACTGTGTTGAAACAGAAGAAGCAAGGCTAAACTCTGTAAAAGAACTCTACAGAGTGCTAAAACCAAACGCAAAAGCAAAAATTGCCGTATGGAATAAAGACTCAAAACGTTTCAAAAACTCTCCAAAAGATTGTTTTGTCGGATGGAGAAAAAAAGGCAAAAGATATTATTACCTTTACAATGCAGAAGAAGTTTATAATTTATTCAAAAACGCTGGTTTCAAAATAAAAAAGAAATTTACCCCAGACAGAATGATAACTTTTGTTGTTCAGAAACCTTAATCTCTTTTTCCTTCATCTCTTGGCAACTGATTATAAGAGTGTAAATTCCCATAAACCCTAGCATGGCCCCTAAAACCGGTGATGTCAAAATTACATCCTAATAAATACCAATCACTTTCAGCCAAAACCCCATCTAAAGCCACTAAAAACTCCCCTATATCTTTTGGATTATATTTCTCAGTATCATAAAAAATGCCTACTCCATCCCTCAGCCCAATAGCTTTAATCTCGTTTCCATCTGACTGTCCCCTAAAAGTAACTCTCCTTATAAAAGCCCAACCATCTTCTCCACCATAAATAGAGTTACAAAAGATATAAAAAACTATCCAATAAACAAAAACCAAAACATAATCATTTTTTTTTAATTTTAACTATGTCGAAGAAACTTTTCTTCTCAAAATCCTCTATCTTCATATCTTCAACATCAACACTAACCTTTAACAACCCCAAAGAAGAAATGAAGATAGTCCCTATAAGATAATGCTTTCCATCCTTCTTTTGTAAGGAAAAAAGTAATTTTTGTATCTTATTCTTAACCCCTTCTTTCTCCATTCTACTCAAAATAAGATCTTCAACCTCATTAAAATCAAAATCCATATCCAAATCTATTTCTTTTGGAGGACTCTCTCCAAAAATATCAATAGAAGAAAGCTCACATCCCTTCTCTAATTTTAAGGAAAACATTTTTTTCTCTTCTGGAACAAAAAAATCAAAATGCTGTTGATTATCTGATTTTTCTTTACTTTGGCCAAGCTTGGACGAAGTAACAAGGGGCTCTGCTCCTTGCTTATCCATAACCAAAAACCCAGAGACTGGAATAGCCCCTTTATTATTTTTCATAAACTCTTCATACTCGCTAGATCCCTTCAACTTCTCAACATAAAACTGGAAATTCATAACCCTCCATATTTAATTGACCTTATAAACCTTATTCTTAATAAGCAAAATACTTAAATAATCATACAAAAAATTAATTACATGGGACTACTACAACAAAGCAACCTATTAGATAGATATTACCAAACACACCGTCAAACCCCCACGAAAGTTTTACAAGAAAGACAAAGAACCATTATCCCAAAAAGTGGAATTGACACGATTAGATACCTTCTATCAGATAGGTGGGCCGAAGACGCCGCAATATCAGATATTTTAAGAGAAAGAAATTAACTTTTTCTAGTTAATTTAGCAACTTCTTTAAAAACCAAAAGAGTTAAAGCCTCAAGCCCATCAGAGTGTTTATGGAAAATCTGAAACCTAAGTAGCTCTGGGTTTTCATTTGGCCTATAATAAACAACCTTATAGAAATTACCATCGGGAGAAATACCCCCTTGTCTAACAACATAAACATGTCTTGCTAAAGCCCCATTAACACGAGTCTCAAATTCTAACATTTTATTTTATTCCTTACCTAGATTCATCATTAACTCATACTGAAGCATTGTAATACAACCTTTACAATAAGGAAAACTCCTAATATCAGGATCAATACAAGGCCAAAATCCCTCTGCCTTAACTTTTTTATCTTTAGAATAACATCTCACACAATAATAATCTCCAGCATGACAAAGCCCTTTTTCATCTGCAATTCTATCTTTTCCCCACACTCCAAGTTTAACTTCCAACATTTTAATCTCTCTCCTCTATCTCTTTCCTCAAATCCTTAATAAAACCATCTAACTTTACACCAAGCTTAACCTTGCCATGATTTCTAATTGCCAAATTCTTACCCTTTTCTTCTTTATCTCCAACAACAATAATGTAAGGAATTTTCATTAATTCGGCATCCTTAACCTTTCCCTGAACGGTAGCATCCTTAAAATCAGTATCAACCCTCAGATTAGGAATCTCTTCTTCAAGTTCCTTCACTATCTTTTCAGCATATTTAACACTCCTATCCGTAAAACTAAGAACTCTTACCTGGATGGGAGCTAACCATGTCGGAAGTCTTCCATTAAAATGCTCTATCATTATCCCAATAAATCTCTCCAAAGCACCATATATAACTCGGTGAATCATTACCGGTCTTTTTCTTTTATTATCTTTATCTACATATTCTAATTCAAATCTCTCAGGCATCTGGAAATCCAACTGAATGGTAGCACACTGCCAAGACCTTCCAAGAGAATCTTTAATATGAAAATCAATTTTAGGCCCGTAAAAAGCTCCATCTCCAGAATTAAGTTTAAATTTTACTTTTTTTCTTTTCAAAACTCTTTCAAGAAGCTTCTCGGCCTTATCCCAATCTTTATCACTCCCTATTCTCTTCTCGGGCCTAGTAGAAAGCTCCAGAACATAAGGGAGATTAAACTTCTTATAGAAAAAATCAATTAAATCCATAATTTTTGATATTTCATCTTCGGTCTGCTCCTCCGTACAAAAAATATGTGCATCATCTTGAGTAAATTGAACAAGCCTAAACAGTCCCCCAATGACTCCAGAAAGTTCTTGCCTATGGACCACTCCCAACTCTCCTACTCTTAAAGGAAGATCTTTGTACGACTTGGTCCCGTTTCTATAAACAAGCATTCCCCCAGGGCAATTCATGGGCTTTATAATTGCAGGCTTATTCTCATAATAAGTCAAAAAGTTATTTTCTTTATACTTATCCCAGTGGCCAGAAATCTGCCAGAGTTTTTTATCCATTATTTGGGGGGTTGATATCTCTTGATAACCATTTTTTTTATGGGTTTCTTTCCAAAAATTAATTAATTCGTCTTTAATTGCAAGTCCATTGTTATGCCAAAAAATCATACCAGGAGCAACCTCATTAAAGGAATACAAATCCATTTGTTGCCCCAAAATCCTGTGATCATTCTCTTTTAACTTTGAAGTGTCAAGCCTAGACCTAGAAATCTCATTAAGGAGTTTTTTAAAGTCAATCTCCTCTTCAATTACTTCTTCCCCTTCTAAATCTGGTTTTATCTCCCTACTCAACTCACTCAAGGGATGTCCCTTGACCTTTAACTCAAACTCCTTATAATACCCAAAAGGAGCTCTTGAAACACTATAATCTTTTTTCAAAACCTTCTCGGCATCTTTCAAAACCTCTACAGCAACATCTGGAGCAGCCAAATTTTGAGAAAGATGGGCATAGGGATAAAGAACAATATTTTTTGCTTTAACCTGCTCTGCAACCTCTTTTATATGCTGAACAAAAGCCTTAACACTCTTCTTAGAGTCTCCTTTTTCAACAGCAGTCATAACAACCAAAGCCTCTTTTATTTCCTTCCCCTCCATCTCTTTTCCAGTAAGATCCTCAATCTTTTTTAGAGCTTTTTTCAAGGGTTTATATCTTATATAACTAGAATGTAACAATAAAATTTTCATGGAATTTCTAAAGCTAACTTACTTATAAAACTTTCTTACAATCTCGTTTGAAGTCATGAAAAGTTTTAAAAACACTCTAACAAATCCAATACAATGAAATTAAGAAATATTCTATTAATCGGTGGAGCCGGGCTAGCACTAGCAACAGCCATACCTAAAGAAACAGAACAATCGGATAGCCCCCAACTTAGAAATCTGGAACCAGCACACACATCAGAAGAAAGGTTAAGTTTCCAACAAAGAGCAAAAATCACCCCAAAAAATGTTAATCATCTGGATACATTAATTTTAGCACAAGCAATCTATGGGGAAGCGAGAGGAGAATTAGATAATGACACATATATTGGGGGAGTTGTAAGCACAATAGTAAACAGAGCCAAGACCGGGTTGGGAATAAGAAGAACCCTTTTAGAGAAAACAATCCATCCAGATAAAGTAGTTTACCACTATTCTTGTTTTGACCCGTCTGATCCAAACTACAGGGTCATTTCAAGTTTACATCCTCCAAGAAATCCCAATCAAGAAAATATCTGGAATAGATGTTATTTAACAGCAAAACAGGTTTTAGAGGGCAGACTAGAGGTAGATACTAGTTTAGCAAACGCAACTCATTTTTTTGTTGGCCACGATCCAAGGAAAAACACAACAAAAAATCAGGCATCTCGAAGGGGCATCCCAGGATGGGCCTATGAAATGACCAAAGACGGAAAGTTTATTCTTGATGAAAACAAAGAAAGAGTCCCAAAAACACCACTATTGGTTGTTGATTTAAAAGAGAATAGAAAGGCTTTCTTTTATAGTTTAAATAATTAGTTTTTAAGAATGCACCCATCCAAATCACCCTTCTTAACCTTATCTAATCTATTTTGAAAATCGCCTATTAATTTAATAAGTTCTTCAGAAAGCATTTTCTTCATCTCTCCGCTTAGAATCTTTCCTTTCCTGTAATCCTCGTAAACCTCTTTTGTTTTTTTATCATCAAAGAAAAAATCTTTAAGATAAAGATAAGAAACATCCTTCTCGGAATTTCCACCTTTTTCTCTATGTTCATCAATGGTCTTTTGTCCACCAGAAAAAGCACTATTGACCTTTTTTATTATGTCTTTCTTAGAATCGCTAAAAAATATAGCGTTACTCTTAGATTTTGACATTTTCTCTCCATCCAATCCAGGCAAAAAACCAGCATGAAGTATTGAAGGGGCCCTATATCCCAGTCTTCTCGCAATATCTCTTGAGATTCTTATGTGGGCATCTTCATCAGGGCCTATTGGTACCAAAACATTCTTTATTCCAAACTTTTCCTGAGGAAACAAGATATGCGCTGCCTGAATTGCTGGATAAAAATGCAACCCAATATTCTCCTCGTTTTTATATCCGTAAGTCGCCTTTATCTCAGAAAGATTAATTTTCCTAGATAGTTTTATTGCTAAATTGTATATGTTTGTATAAATCTGATCTATAATAAAATAGGTTTTCTTGGGATTAAATCCGTAAGCCAAAAGCTCTTTAGCCAGTTTCAAAGCATTTTGTAAAGCCTCGTCCTGATTTTCAACCTTCCCCGCAACATAAGATTCATCGTCAGATATAGGAATAAATACTTTAACACCATACTTTTTTTGAAAAAACAAATTAGTATCGAAAACAACCTTATGCCCTATGTGTATTGTGCCAGAAGCGTTAAATCCTGAAAGAATAGCACACTTCTCTCCCCTCTTCAAGGCCGCAAAAAACCTATCAAAATCCCTATGGGAATATATCAGCCCCTTCTTAAAAGTGTAAAAATCTGGCAAATCCTTTAACTTCGATAAAGGCTCCGCTCCAAATCTCTTAACGAGCTTCTCATTATCTTCTTGAAGTTTCTTTAAATCCATAACAAAAAGAAGCCCCCAACTCTTTTAAATTTATCCAAAATCCATCAAAAACATCAAAACATCCACATAATATTTATAAAGAATCGTTTGTTCAAGAAAACATAAAAAGAAAATGAAAAAAGTCTTATTGCTTTTGGTAGGAATTCTCCTCATTTATTCTGTATCGGCAGAAATAATTATAACAAAACAACCAGTAGGAACCTATAATCTTGGGGAGATGGTGACAATACCCGTTACAATAAAAACACTAACAGATGTTTCAAATAGTTTAGAGATGACATTATTGTGTAACGGACACGAGATAAACTTCTACAAAAACGGGGTCTTCCTCTCTTCTGGAGAAGAAAAAAAATTCGAGGCCTCTCTTATTTTAACCGAATCCATGATAGGGAAGACGCTAGGAGCCTGTAAAATAAAAATAATGCTTGGAGATGAATACATCTTAACCGATGATTTTTCAATATCTAGTCAGATAAGCCTCCACAATACCATTCAACAAACAGAAATATTTCCTGGAAAAGAGATAATTATTGATGGTGGTGCAACAAAAGAAAGCGGAAAAGATGTTAATGGTTTCCTAGAAATAGAAATATCCAAAGCAGATACCGCAAACGCAACAACCTATTTGAAAAAATTAGATACCATAAACAATGGATTTTTCTCAGTAAATATAACTGCTCCAGAGGACATGCCAGCAGGAGAGTACCTTATAAAACTAATCGCTTATGAAAAAAGCGGACTAGGAGAAATAACTAATCTTGGATACGGAAATAATAAGTTCTTAGTACTTCAAATAGCAAACAATATAGAGATAATAATTGAAAACCCAATAGTTGAACCAGGAACTTCCGCAAGAATAAAGGCAATACTCCACGATCAAACAGGAGAGAACATAGATTCGCTAACAACCCTTACAATAACTGATTCAAAAAATCAAATAAGGGAGAAAATAGAAGTTGCAACAAACGAATTTTTTGATTTTCCTATATTAAGTAATGAACCTCCAGAAGAATTTAAAATAGTGGCGAACACCGGAGAACTCTCAAGTGAGATGACCTTTCAAATAATAGAAAAACCAAAAATTGATG
This sequence comes from Nanobdellota archaeon, assembly GCA_018816625.1. Classification (GTDB taxonomy): domain Archaea; phylum Nanobdellota; class Nanobdellia; order Pacearchaeales; family GW2011-AR1; genus JAHIVR01. The sequence continues at coordinate 17,540 of JAHIVR010000108.1, forward strand.
TATTTGTTTTAAATAGAACTCTTTCAATAATAAACACCGGAAATGTTCCATACTGCAACAAATCAGTATTAGTTAAAATAGGGGAAGAAACTCTAAATCTGGATGTCTGTCTAAACCTTGGTGAAGAACAAAAATACTCTCTAAGCGCCCCTGATGGAGAGTACTTAGTAGAAATAATAACCGAAGAAGAAACAAAAACTGCCGAAAATATTGTGCTTACTGGTAACGCAATAAGCATAAAAGAAGCATCCAGCAGCATAGGAACACTAACAAGACATCCCTTCATATGGCTTTTCGTTATGGGAATCTTGGGATTTATTGCAATGACTATCTATAAAAAAGGATATCAAAGAAGTTTTATTGGAAGAATCGGCATAGGAAGAAAAAAAGAAACATATAAGACAACAGAAAACACTCCAAACCACACAGTACCAATGAGAAAAAAATCACTAATCAATACAAAAAATAAAGCAGAACTCTCACTGTCAATAAAAGGTGACAAACAAAACGTTTCAATTGTTGCACTAAAAATAAAAAACCTAAGAGAGCTTGAATCAGAAAAGGGAAATTCAGAGGAAACTCTCCAAAAGATAGTAAATCTAGCCGAAGAAAATAAAGCACTAAGTTATGAAAACCAGGACAATATCTTTTTTATATTCTCTCCTACAAAAACTAAGACATTTAAAAACGAAAAGATAGCAATTGAGCTTGCAAACAAAATACAACCAATACTAATACACCACAACAAAATGTTCAAACAGAAAATAGATTATGGAATAGCATTAAACTACGGAACAATTGTTGGTAAACAAGAACTCCAATCATTTAACTTCATGAGCATGGGAACCCTTATAACCACTGCTAAAAAACTATCTACAATATCTAAAGGAGAAATCCTTCTAGCAGAAAAAATAAAGGAAAGAGTAGATACAAGCGTAAAAACAGAAAGAAAAATTAGTGGAACCACAAAATACTTCACCATAAAATCTATACAAGACACAGACCAACACAAACAATTCATTAAAAGTTTTCTAGAAAGAATTGAAAAGAAATAAATACCTAAAAAAATTTATCTATTGCTGAAATTAATGTGCAAGAAATTAAATTTAACTCACTAAAGCTCGGAATTTCCCAAAATATACTAATAAGGTATAGATTTTGCCCCCAGAACGTTGTATTAACAGCTAACATCAATATCAAATGAATTGGGTGAAAGAACCAATTTCTTCTTAGTTATGTAGACACTAATCTAAAAAATAATTTTATAAATACCCCTTACTTTAGATTACCTATGAAAAGAGGGGATAAAAAAGGCTTATCCACCGTTATTGTAACTCTCATATTAATAGGACTAGGAATAGTTGCGGTGGTGCTTGTGTGGGCGGTAATAGGAAAAACTATTTCTGAAGGAAGCAATGAAGTAGAATTGGGAAAATTCACTATTAACCTAAAGATAGAAAAAGTTATTATAAATGACGGTTCTGTGGAAATTACCGTAAAAAGAGATGTTGGAAGGGGGGAAATCTCTGGATTGAATATAGTTTTCTTTGACGGAGCCCAACAAAAAATAGTGAAGGTTAATTCCCTTGATTTAGGAGAGCTAACAACAAAAAAATTCACAGTCGATTATCCTGGCATTATTAAAAGCGTTGGAGTCGCTCCTCTTTTAAAGTCAGACTCGGACTCTGTTGTTGCTGGAAAAATACAAGGAACAATAGAATATTCTGGTAGAGAGGCAATAGAAAACATACCTGGACTAGTATCGTGGTGGAGATTTGAAGGTAATGCCCAGGATGAAGTAGGAGATAACAATGGTGTAGCTAATGGAGCAACACAAACAGATGGAAAATTTGGAAAAGCCTATGCATTTGACGGAGCTGATGATTATATCAATATTACAAATGATGTTTCACTTCAATTAGAAAACTCAAACTTCACAATAGCAACATGGGTTTATTTAAATGATTATACGGCAGTTTGGAAATCTTTTGTAACTAAAGGGAATATATTTAATTTTGTGGATGGTTATGGTTTAGCAACTTTAAATGATGCTCCTTTTTTTGGAACCAGATACTCAAGTGCTGCCAGCACTAATACTCTCTCCTCAGATAATTGGTACCATATAACAGGAACACATGATTTTAATAATGCTGGCAATACTATAATAAAAATTTATATAAATGGTGATCTAGATAGAGAAGAGGTTTTAGCTTCAACATCATCAACACTAACTAATGATCATTTATTAATTGGAACAGATGAGAACATTGTCTGGGACTTCAACGGAAAAATAGATGAATTCATGATTTTTAATACAACACTATCAGAAGATGATATTCTAGCACTATATAATTTAGATTTAAGTTAGATTTCAAAAATATAAAGAGGAGAGGTTGTACTATTCCATTTTCTATCTTCTGCTCTTAGTTGTAAGGAGTATTGTCCTTTTTTTAGCTCTCCAAAAAGTCCCTTTCCTTGAGCGCCAATAACCGCTCCCACCTGCTTCAAAAGAGAAAGCCTCTCCCCTAAGGGCCCTAGCCATATCTCCATCGTATTTGAAGGTTATTACATTGCTAATTCTTTTTGTATCGCCTCTACCATAAACAAAAATAGTAAGTGATCTTAAATCTCCATCAACATCTCTTGCAGAAAACCTGGCACTATAGGTGTGTGCTCCATCAACAAAAACAGGAGTTATCTCATAATCTAAAACTGGAACATTGGATTCACCGCCACATCCCAAGGCAATAACTGCCAATCCCCCAATAACAGTTTTCCTTATTGCTCCCATTTTATTTTACACTATATGACATCCTCCCACACTAAAGTGTGGAGTTTCCATGATGCTCTGACTGATTTCTTACATAATTCCTGACTACATCAAGTTGAACAAATCCAACACTAGAAGCAAATTTTCCTCTACTCCACAAATGTCCTTTTGAATAACGAAGCCTTGCTTTTTTATGAAACTCAAAAAATAATTTTGAAGAACCTCCTTTCAATAATTGCAATGTCTTTGAAACAAACATCGTAAAACTTACTCCCACAACACAATGAACGTGTTCTGGTTGAACATCAAGTTCAATTATTTTTATGTTGTGTCTCGACGCTGATCTCCTAACGCAAGCAGTTAGAAGATTTTTATATTTTAGTTTTCTAAACATCTTATATCAATATTTAATACACCATTCTAAATGTAACATCATAACTCCAACGCTATGATCTGTTCTTTCATACTGGTTAATTTGTAATTGTTCATCCATTTTATTCTCCGAAAGGTTTATTTAGAAAGAAAGCTACTGCTAATTGTAACATTCAGGAGGTTAGTATCTAACCTTCTTTTATAATCAATTCTTAGAATAAATAATCAGCGGGGAGAAACTTCACTCCATCTTAAAAAAATGGAGATTTCTTCTTAGTTAAGAAAAGCCCATATATTTATATTTAACTATTTCTTTTTTATTTTAACTAATTTACTCTCTTTTGGAACTTCCTTAAACTCTGGCTTATGGTCCTTATCTTTTTTAGAGTCCTTATCTTGAATTTTTTTCTTAAACATAAAAAACCGTGTAAACTTTCCAGATTCTCCTGATTTTTTTGGAAAAGATTTTTTTTGTGTTTCTTCTTTTGAAACATTTTTTGAAGAAGTCTTTTTAGCCACTTCCTTCCTCACAATATCTTTTACCTCGCTCTTAGAAAATTTTTTCTTAACATAATCCGATAAGAATAGTCTTAATAAGACTCCAAAAATAAGAAGAACAGCCCCAATAAGCATCATCAAACCAGAAACAGAACCTGCTTTAGAAATAAATATATCCAAGAAAGCTTTATAAGAATCTCCTAAAAGTGAAAGGACTAAACTTATTTTTGACACAATAAATCCTGAAAAAAGTATAAACGATCCCAAAAGGATTGGATAATTCATTTTATTCTCAATCAAGAAAAAGATCAAAACCGAGAGTATAATAAAAGCTATTAAAGAATAATAAAATTTATCCATCCAGTATGTTTTAGCCTTTTCGGATATTAAAACAAAAATACCTTTTCCATCATTAAGGCACTCCCAAAATCCACAAGAGTATCCCTCATAATAAACATCGGCAACAAGTTGTTCAATTGCATAATTTATAACTGCTCCCTCTCCTTTTTCTACCTCAGAACAAGGAATCGTAAGACTAAACCCTTCGGCATTAATAACAAACTCGGACCTATCCAAACAGTTTTGCTGTGACAAAGAAAATTCAAACCCGCCCTTTCCTACCTCATGCCTAATGAAAGAACCCAAACCATTCTGAACACCTTCATAATTTAAAGAAGTTGATAGAACTAAGAATAATCCTCCAGCCAAAAGACTAAGAAATAACAAACTACTCACTATAACTAAAAGCCCACCCCTTATCACTCCCATAAATTAAATAAGAAAGAGCAGTTTAAAAAGTTTCTACATCCTTTAATTTGACCAAGCCTGAACAAATTTACAAAAACTCACATTCGTTCTAAAACCTTTATCCTATCAGACAAAGGGGGATGTGTTCTTCCAGCATTCTTAAAAGGATTTGATATAAACAAAGGAGCAATAGCCTTATTTACTTTCTTTTCCGGCTCAGGATTCTCGCTCTGTATCTTTTTTAAAGCACTAATCAACCCATTAGGGTATCTTGTGAATTTAACTGCAGAAGCATCTGCACTAAACTCTCTTTTCCTTGAAATAGCCATTTGAACAAAAAATACAACAATTGGGGCAAGAATAGCCAAAACTATTCCAATTATCATAAAAATAGCTCCAGCTCGATTGTCTTTTCCTCCACCACCTCCGGCCCCAAACCACAAACTCCTAAGAAAAAGCTGGCTTATTATAGAAACCATTCCGACCATAACCGCAACAAGAGTCATGAATCTGATATCATAAGTAGCTATATGCCCAAGCTCGTGAGCTAAAACTCCTTCCAACTCTCTTTTATCAAGTTTTTCCAATGCACCTTCAGTAACACAAATAACCGCATGCTCCGGATCTCTTCCACTAGCAAAAGCATTTATATTTTTTGATTTCATAATATAAAGTTTGGGTTTAGGCAAACCAGAAGCAAGAGTCAATCCTTCAACAAGGTTATGATACTCCCTATACTCGCTATCCTTCGCTTCTTTAGCACCAACACTCGCAATTGCTATTTTATGGGAGTTGTAATAGCTTATCCAGATATAAAGAATTGATATTATTGTTGCTACAATCATTATAATAAAAAATAACCCAGGATCAGTTGCCATAGTTATAACATATCCTAAAACAATAATTACAATAAAAATTATTATCATAAGAAAAAAACTCTTCCACTTGTTTCTTGATATCTGGTCCCTAAAGTCTATTCTCTCCATAAGTAATAAAATAAGAATGGGTTTTTAATTTTAACTAAGAAGCTATAGAAAATAAATGGCTCTTAAAAGGGGCATATAATCCTTCCGGAGTTCTTTCAAATGTCTTTATCATTACTACTTCATCCATGTTTGTTTCATATAAAGGAATCCTTGCCAACTCAGAGTATCCCATTGTTCTTACCATCTCTACTAAACCTGGTTGATTAGCCCTTATATCCGTAATCATTGCGTCATACTCTTCAGGGGTTTCAACTTCAGCCTGTCTAAGCATAAAAGTTGCAAAATGTCTTCCTCTGACCTGTTCGTGAACCCTCATATTCTTTACCTCTCTTATTCTTGGAAATTGTCTGTGTTGTTGATAAACGCAGTCGCCAACGAGAACCCCATTACTTTGTGCGATAATACATCTTTTGTCCCCTTGTGCCAACTCAACCCTTGTTTTTTCAACCCAGTCCGCATAATTTGGATAACTCAAACTTTGAGCATGCAAAAATGTGCTTAGTCTGTCTCTATCTCTAACACTTTCAACCATCCTAAAATTAAAGTCAAACCCCATAACCACAGAAATTATCAATCATTCATAAAGATTATCGTTCTCTAATCAAACTTTACTTTAACAGGCTTCTTCTCAGCCTCCGCAATCTTTATGTATTCTCCAGCCTTTTTACCATACACCCCTGCAAAAAAATTTCCAGGGAAAGTCTTACATAAATTATTATAAGCCAGTATAGAATCATTGTAGAACTGCCTTGAATAAGCAACTTTATCCTCGGTTGTTGTCAATTCGCCCTGTAATTGAAGGAAGTTTGTGTTTGCCTTTAAATCCGGATACCCTTCAGCTATGGCAAAGATTGTCTTAAGTGCACTCTCCAAGCCTTTATCTGCTTTAACCTTTCCCGGAAGATCCTTGGCCGAAACAAGCGCTTTTCTAGCATCAGTAACAGCCTTTATGGCTGCTTTTTCGTGTTTCATAAACCCTTTAACAGCCTCAATCAAATTCGGAATCAAATCCGCTCTTCTTTTAAGCTGAACATCTATCTGACTAAGAGAATTGTCAATTCTATTTCCCAATCTAGCAAATCTATTAAAATAAGAGAAAAATACAATTGCTAAAATAACTACAACAGCAATTAGTATCCATAACCACAACATAAAAAATTCAGGAAAATTAAATTTATAAACCTATCTAAATTACTAAGAAAGATGGTAAAGATAAATCGTCAAGGATGTATAGGATGTGGAAACTGCCCTTCGGTTTGTCCAGAGGTTTTCGAGATGGCTGATGATGGAAAGGCGAGTGTAAAAAAAGGACAAGCCAAATCAGCAAACCCTTGTGTGGATAAAGCAATAGAAGAATGCCCGGTAAATGTGATAAGCAAATAGAACAAAAACCTTTATTAACTTTCTTAGATTTTAATCATTATGGCAGAAGAAGAGGCAAAGATAGGTTTTGTAAAATGGTTTTCTGAACTAAATAAGGATTCTGGCAGCGTCGCTGGGGGAAAAGGGGCTAATCTCTCCGAAATATTTAATTTAAAAATACCTGTCCCTCCCGGCTTTGTTGTAACAGAACAAGCCTACAAATATTTTATCAAAAAAGCTGAAATAGATAAAAAAATAAATGAACTCTTAGCACCAATAGCTTATGAAGACACAAAAAAATTAGATGACATAACAAAAAAAATAAGGGATTTAATTCTAAAATCAGCCATGCCAAAAGATATGGAAGAGGAGATAATAGAATCCTATGAGGCCTTGGGAGTAGATAAAAATGACTATCAAAGAAGCGCTGCACACGATATATTAAGAACCGGAGCAGAACCCGTTTTTGTTGCGGTAAGAAGTTCTGCCACAACCGAAGACCTTGCAGAAGCAAGCTTTGCAGGACAACAAGACTCTTTTGTTAATGTAAAAGGAAATCAAGCACTTATAACTAACATAAAAAAAGCTTTTGCCTCCTTATTCACATCAAGAGCAACCTACTATAGGAACAAAAAAGGATTCAAACACGAGCAAGCAAGTCTTGCAGTAGTTGTCCAAAAGATGGTTGATAGTGATAAATCTGGCGTCATCTTCTCAAAAGACCCTTCCTATGATAAAGACACCATACTTATGGAAGCCGTATTTGGCCTAGGAGAAGGAATAGTTTCCGGAAGAATAACTCCAGACACGTATAGAATTTCAAAAGATATTGAAATCCTTGACAAGAAAATATCTGAAAAAAAGATAGCAATAACAAGAGATTCTGGGGGAAACCAAGAGATAGTCAAACTAAACGAAGAAAAATCAAAATCTCAGGTCCTTAAAGACCATGAAATAAAAACACTTGCAGAACTAGCACTGAAACTTGAAGACCATTATAAAAAACCACAAGATATAGAATTCGCTATTGAAAACGGAGAAATCTCCATAGTCCAAACACGTCCAATAACAACAATGGAAAAGAGAATAGGTGAAAATGTTGAAGAACTAAAGGGAGAAGTAATCCTTACAGGTTTGGCAGCATCTCCAGGAATAGGCGTTGGAAAAATAAAAATAGTTCACACAATGGAAGATCTCCAAAAAATAAACAAAGGGGATGTATTGGTAACAGAGATGACAAACCCAGACATGGTTGTCACAATGCAAAAATCGGCAGCAATAGTAACAGACGAAGGTGGCTTAACAAGCCATGCAGCAATAGTTTCTAGAGAAATGGGAATTCCTGCCGTAGTTGGAACCCAAGAAGCAACCCAAAAACTAAAAGAAGGGGAAACAATAACTGTAGACGGATTCACAGGAAAAGTTTACAAGGGAAAGGTATCTGAAACAGTTCAAAAAGAAATATTAAAAGTAACTTCAGAAACTAAAACAAAAATAAAATTAATTGTGGACCTACCCTCCGCCGCAAAAAGGGCGTCCGAATCTGGAATAAAGAAGGTTGGATTAACAAGAATTGAAGGGATAATAGCAGAATCCGGAAGACACCCAGAGTATTTCCTAAAACAAAACAAGATGCAAGAATACGAAGAAATAATCTTTAAGGGAATAAAGGACATAGGACAATACTTTGAAGAAATGTGGATACGTACTTCAGACATAAGAAGTGATGAATTCCACAATTTAGAGGGGGCCCCTCAAGAAATAGAAGTAAATCCAATGTTAGGTTTCCACGGAATAAGATACAGCCTAAAAAATCCAGAAATCCTCAAAGCAGAAATAAGAGCCCTAAAAAGAGTTGCAGAAACAGGAAAAACAATTGGGTTATTGCTCCCCCAAATAATATCTGTTGAGGAAGTAAAAGAGGTAAAGAAATACACAAAAGAACTGGGATTCAATAAAGCAAAGATAGGAGTGATGGTAGAAACTCCGGCATGTGTACAAATAATAAAAGACATATGTGATGAAGGGATAGATTTTGTTAGTTTTGGCACAAATGATCTAACGCAATATATGTTAGCAATTGATAGGGGAAATGAAAAGGTCCAGTATCTTTATAACGAAATGCACCCAGCAATACTCTACCAAATAGGTTTTGTAATAAGAGTGTGTAAAAGAAACAATGTTGAAACCTCTATCTGCGGTCAATCTGGAAGCACAAAACCAATGGTGAAATACCTAGTGGAAAGAGGAATAAATAGTATAAGCGTTAACGCAGATAAAGCAAAAGAAATAGCAGATTATGTTGCAGAGTTAGAAAAAAATATGGTTGAAGGAACAGATGAAGAACCCAGAAGATATCAACCAAAAAAAGAAGAACAACCAATAACTGCCGTAGAGAATGAGAAACAAGAAGAACAAATAAAAAAAGACATAAAAGAAATAGAAAAAGAGAAAAGAGAATATCAAAGAAAAGAAAATAATAAACCCAAAATAAAAGAACTTAAAAAACATTTTGATCACAAACCAGAATTCCACCATAAAGACCAAGTTAACGAACCAACAGAAGAAGAACCAGAGTTTAAAGATCACAATGAAGCTAATACCGAACCAAAGATTGAAGAAAAAGAAGAAAAGCTAGACATATTTTAATTAAATTTATAAAGATTCAAACCCTCTATAACCCATGACAAAAAAGAAGGTGAAAAAAAGGAAGACTAAAAGAAAAGCCAAGCCAAAAGTTAGTAAGATTATAGTTCAACAGGCTCCAGTTTTTAAAACTCCAAGAGTTGATAGTGTTTTAATTGAAAATTTTGTGTCGTTACAGAGAGTTCTTACAAATCTTACCATAAAGTTGGATGGAGTGGCAAACCAGATGACAAAATTGTTGGATATATTTGAGATATCGGCAAAAGCACTAACGGA
>JAHIVR010000109.1 GCA_018816625.1 Nanobdellota archaeon
TATATGCTTTTTGGTATTCTGGCTTCTGGCTTCTTATTTCTATCTTTCTACGCGATACTCGATACGCAATACGCGATACTATATACTAATGACTAATTTAATACTTTTTTTAGATATTCTCCGGCGTTATCAAAATCACACATTAAAATACCTCCGGGATAATTTCTTTAACCTTCTGTGTTGTGATAATTGATAGTGTTTTAAAATTTATAGTTGGGTTTTTTAGTTTTTTTACAGCATTCCATAGTTCTTCATTCACCAAATCATAATAAACTGTGCTTAATAACCTTGGTATATATTTACTATTCCAGCCGTTCATATCATTTACAATTTTGGCATACACTTTTCTCACAAAAGGCTCAGTTATAAAGCTGTCGCATATCTCTTGTTCAACCATTTGCTTCATTTTTTTATATATTGGGTCAACCCTACTGTGGTTTTCTTTAAATTCATTTGCCACTATTTTAGCCCACACAGTCCGGCCAAATCCGTTTTGATATGAATAGTTTTTAATTACAATCCCTTCACCCTGACCGGACCCGTCTTTTACTAAATACATATTATTTTTTAATTGGTTCAATAGACCATCATAATTAGCATTTTTCGTGACGCATAAAGGCGGGATATAATTTAGTTTGTAATCGTTAAGTATTGGTTGATATTCAGGATATGATAAATATTTTTCTTGCAGTCCATCCCACACATCAAATATATAAAATTTTCTCCGAGCATCTTCCCTGTATATTTTAAGCGTATGAGGGACCAGCCATTCACCATAAATAACAGCTTCGGGATTATCTAAAAGGCACTTAATCAGATTTCCATTTTTAACCATCTCAGCCATAAACCCCTGATTGTCATTTTCTAAACTTAATACACGATTCCGACTTCCAGCCTGGAATAGTCCATTGTTTAACCAGACTGAACCGTTACTACCGTCAATTTTTGGAAATATGTAACACTCTCCCAATTCAATCCCCTGAACCTCATCGTTTCCGTATTTTTCGATGTGCATATATTTTCTAAATTCTACCATGATTAACCACCTCCAGAAATTTTTTATATGACCTTATTTCATGCCATTCGTGCCCCAGGGCCAGCATCATCAGTGCCATATCCCGCTGATCCGCTTTTAAAATTCCGGTTTTTGCTTTTAACTCAATAAAAATTACTCTAGATGCAGGTAAGCAGATTGTCAAATCAGGCCAGCCAGGAACAACGAACCCCTTTGCTTTTCGGGACTGTCGGAAGCTCAGACAAGGATAACCGTGGTCTTTGCAATACTTAACAATTTTTCCCTGAAGCTTAGATTCTTTGCCCTCGTCCGGCGTGTCGTCATCCGTATGGTCAAATTTAGTCATGTAATCAGCAAGTTGTTGAGGAGACCACCTCATTAATGTAACACCTCCTTTAACGTGATCCCATCTTCGACCATTACCGGCTTATCACATGCTTTTAGCATCATATCCAGCTCTTCTTTAAGCTCATCCAGTGTTTCGCCCAGTGGAGCAACGGCGTCCATTGTCCATGATAATTTATCATCATCGTAAAAAAACTCGTGGATTGCATAATACGCATTACCTCTACTATCTGTTTTTTTCATTACTCTATGATTCCAGTGTGACATTAGTTTTCTCCTTTCGGCTCGTAAACTGTCTGCCATCCTCTTTCGATTGACGTTATTAAAAGCTGTTTTGGATTATGCCCTTGTTCTTTTAAGTGACTGAGTTTTGCAATTAAGATTTCCTCTGCTTTTTCAGTCATTGGTTTTTTTAGTTTTGTTCGGTGCTTTTTAAACTCCTTCCAAAGATTGATATCTAACCAGTCTGGCAAAACCAAATCACTAACTGGTTTCTTTTTCTTCTTATTATTATCTTCTTCTTCTTCTACTTCTTCTTCTAGACGGGGTTTTTTCGGAGTAACTTCGGAGTAACTTCGGAGTTGTCTTTGTGTCCAATCATCGCACATATCCTTTAATTTCGGGCAGTTAATGTCTATTTTATCACCATTCTCAGTTATAAAAAATCGCCTATTTTTTTCACAAAATTTCAGAATAGTTGAGCATTTGTGCCACGAAAGTCTGA
>JAHIVR010000014.1 GCA_018816625.1 Nanobdellota archaeon
CTTTTAGCTGAATCAACATCCCTTGAAAATATGATAGAGGCAAGGGAATTTAATTTTTATAATAAACATTATAATTCTTTGTTAGATGAATCTGCCTTTGAGAGAGGAAAACAAAAATTAGGGCAGAATAAAAAAGAACTGCAGAAAATTTTAGGCAGTGTTTTAAGTAATGAAAACCTTGAGAATCATTCATTATTATCTAGGATAGAAAATACTAAGGTCAGTCAATCTTTAAAATATTCTTCTTTATTCATGGGTTTAGGCTTGAATACTGATAAATCATGTTTTTGTTATAAAGTATGTGATCCTGAAACTACTTCATGCAATGATATTATGAAAGGAATATTTTCTCCTTTTTCAACAATTCAGGATTTAATGAAAGATTGTTATGATGGAATCAGAAATATCTCTCCTATTTTGGGATATATTGTAGGAGGTTTAATTTGGCTTGGGATAGGCATTGCTATGTGTGGAGGAATGGGTGTAGGAGAGGGGTATGAATCTGATGAGATTCCGGGTGAACCAGGATAAGAGCATAAGCAATCAATTTTATAAACATGGTTTGTTTTGATTGATTATGGCAGAAGTAAAAGTTTTAGTTGAAGGAATACATAAGATGTTGGATGATGGAAAAATGAGAATTGGTTCAACAGTTACTTTAATTAAAAGTAATAAAAATATTATTGTAGATACTGGTTCTTTCTTAGATAAAGACCAATTAATAGAAGGATTAAATAAAGAAGGATTTTCTGTAGAAGATATTGATGCAGTTATTTTAACACATCTTCATTTAGATCATACAGTTAATACTTATCTTTTTAAAAATGCAAAAATTTACTATAGGTTGAGGGGGGGAAATTTTATTGGTTTAGTGGGTTTTCCACAAGAAGGAAAAATACAAAGAAATGATTTGGAGAATGATACTGAGATTGCAGAGAATGTGTCAATCCTTTTAACTCCTGGGCATACAGAAGATTTAATTTCTGTTGTTGTAAAGACTTCCGTGGGCAATGTAATCATTACTGGTGATGCAATTGATTCAGAAAAAATGGCTGATTTAAATAATCCTCCTGGATTTTATTGGGATCTGGATGAATTTAATAAGAGCAGAAGAAAAATATTAGAAATAGCTGATTATATTATTCCAGGACATGGAGGAATGTTTAAGGTAAAATGATATCAAAAAACGAGTTAGAAGAAGTTATAGAAGAATTAGAGCAGTATAAAGGGAGACACACAGAGTTAATCACGGTCTTTATCTCTGCCGGATATGATGTTAATGCGGTTCAAAGACAATTAGAAGCAGAAAAATCAACTGCTAAGAACATAAAATCTACTTCTACTAGAAAAAACGTTACAGAAGCTCTTGAAAAAATTGTTAGGCATTTAAAAGGTCTGAAACAAACTCCTGAGAATGGTTTGGCTTTGTTTGCGGGAAATATTTCTAAGGTTGAAGGTCAGAGTGATTTGCAATTGTGGGATGTTGAACCTCCAATGCCTTTGAAGGTAAGAATTTATAGGTGTGATAAAGAGTTTGTCTTGGATCCATTAAAAGAGATGTTAGAGATTACTGAAGTTTATGGGTTGTTGGTTATGGATAGGAAGGAAGCAACAATTGGATTGTTAGAGGGGAAGAGGATTGATGTTTTACAAAAGATGACTTCAGGAGTTCCTAGTAAAGTGCGTGCTGGGGGGCAGTGCCTTCATCCAAGGAGCTGGGTTAGTCTAAATAAAGAAAATAAAAATGTAATTGATTTAAGAGTGGGTGATGGGATAAAAGCATTTGATATTAAAAAGAATAAGGTTATTTTTACCAAAGTAAAAAATAAATGGGAAAGCTTTAAAGATAAAAGCTTAAAAATCTTTGTTGAAAATGGAGAATCAATTATTTCTTCTTTAGATCATATCTTTTTTAGAATGAATGGTGATAAAATAATGGAAGTTACAGCTGGAGAATTGAAAAGAGAGGATACACTAATTTGTTTCAATAATTATGATATTTTAGAATTAAAAATAGTGGATATAAAAGAGCGAAAAGGAAAATTTAAACTAATTGATATAGAAACTGATGCTAAAAACTTTTTTGCTAATGGATTTCTTGTTCACAACTCCAGCCAGAGGTTTCATAGAATTACAGAAGGGTTAACAAAAGATTTTTACAAACGTATTGCAGCTGAGATGAAGAACATTTTTTATGAGAACAAAAAATTAAAAGGGATTTTAATTGGTGGACCTATTCCAACAAAAGATGAGTTTGTGGATAATGAGTATCTTCCAACCCAATTGAGAAATAAAATAATAGGAAGATTGGATATTGGGGGGAGTGATGAATCTGGGTTGAAGGATTTAGTTAAAAAAGCGGAAGAGATACTGGCCGGGCAGGAAATAATACACGAAAAAAAACTTCTGGAAAAGTTTTTTATGACTCTTGGGGAGAGGAGAGAGCTAGCAGCTCTTAAGGAAAAGGATACGCGAAAGGCTTTGGAATACGGGGCTGTTGATATTTTAATTCTAAGTAAGGATGTAAAGAAGGCTTTGACAAAAGAACTCACCAAAATAGCCGAGAATACCGGGTCTACTATAGAGATTGTTTCTACAGATACAGAAGAGGGAAAACAATTCTTGAATTTGGGGGGAATTGGGGCTATATTGAGGTTTCAGGTTTAGATAAAAGCTAAACTAAGAGCCATAACAAACATTCCTATTATTACTCCTAACACAGAAATATGATTATGTTTTTCTTTGAAGGTTAATGGAAGAAGTTCGTCGAAACTTATGAAAACCATGACTCCCGCTACGAATGCTAGGAGGAAGGCAAGGATTATTGGGTTTAGAATGGGCATAAGAATCAGTATTGCTATAAGTGCTCCTATTGGTTCTACGAATCCCGAGCCGAAAGAATAAAGGAAGGCTTTTTTCTTGCTTTTTGTTGCATAAAATATAGGTATTGAGATAGCTATTCCTTCTGGGATGTTATGTATTGCTACTGCAACTGCTAGAGCGATTCCTATAGACAAATCTCCTGCTGATGTAACAAAAAC
>JAHIVR010000239.1 GCA_018816625.1 Nanobdellota archaeon
CGCTGGGGTCGTCGTCGGTCTTATGCTCGTCTGGCAGGGCTGCGGTAGCGGCGGCTGTGGGTGCGGTTGCCGGCGCGATCCACAGCCAAAGTACAAAACGCATGGGCCGTTCGCGGTCAGGTCGGTGGATTCGGCCACCAGCCTGACGTGTACGAAGGGCAGGAAAGGCAAACGCGAGCAGCAGGTGATTCTCGCGTGGATTGAGGGGCCGGGGGCTGGGCGTGCAGAAGAGGCCAGGGCGAAGCTGGAGGGTTTGATCGGCGGTGGTGAGATCACCGTCGAAGTGCATCGGCGTGGGCCGGTCGAATCGGCACCGATTGGAGCAACGCCCGAGGCCCGCAAGCCATTGGTCGGTACTGTCGTGAACTCATCCGGCCTGAACTGCAACCGGGCGATGGTCTCTGCCGGTCTGGCGACGTGTACGCCCGAGGCCCCGGAGTCGTGGAAGGCTGCGGAGGCGGAGGCGAAGAAAGCAAAACTAGGGCTATGGGAATGAGAGAATCGGCCAAGATTGGACTGACTGTGCTTTGTACCGTATGGTGCGTTTTTGGAACGATCTGCGGTTCGAGCTTCGCCTGCTACGCATGGTCGAACGGGCACGGCTGGTGGGGAGCCATGACAGCATTCTTGGCAGGATTTTTTGGCTGGCCGTTGGGAATCCTAATCGCGTTTGACTGATAATGGATCAGATAAGAGACATGGAGAAAACGATGTTGGACCTACTCGTTTGGGCGGTGGTTGCGTTGGCGGTGATCGTGATCGTTTGGGAGGTCGGCAAGAAGTTCGGCTGGTTTGGCACCAGCGCCGCCGCCTCGACGGCTGGCGAACTCGTCGAACAGGTAGAACGGGTCGGCGCGATGGCGATGGTCCGTGCGATCAAACTTGCCTACCCCGACGACACCGACGTGTTGGTCGCCTGCAATAGTCTGCTTGACGTGTTGAGCAAGCAGACGGAAAAGGTGGAATAAGGTTATGTATGTCTTGGAATGTAAGTGAAAAACCCATCACTGGAGTAAGGGCATGTCTATGGCGCGGAGTGCTAGCCTTACGCGCCGCATGAACATCCTGCCCGGTGATGGGCCTTTTGGAGTGATGCTATGCCTGTAAATGTAATCGTTCTGTTAGTCGCCGTAGCGGCCTTGGTCGTGACGTTCATTCCGTGGTCAACGATCTGGGCGAAGATCAAGCCGGCCGCGACTGTTGAACCCGTCGTGCCGGTGACGACCCTAATCACGGTCCACGTACTCGTGGACGCCTTCGATACGCTACGGTCGAATCTGGGTGACGAGGCTGCCAAGGCCCTCGACGAATCTGTCTGGCCCGCCATTGGGAAGTTTCAGAAATGAAAGGTATTGGAAAATGATCGAACAGTATCATCAAAAAACGTGCCCGTGCTGTCAAGGAAGTGGCGTACAGATACTCGCCTCTGGGGAACGTATCTTGTGTCACGCCTGTAGTGGCACAGGTCAACAATGGGTGTCGAACATGGCTAACCTTCCGCCTGGGACGTATTCCAACGTTATAGCAGATTCTTCAACCACGATTGTTAGTGAAACAAGCCCGATCACGGTTGGCGCATTATGAAACGAGCCGCACGTACAGTCTGTGTCTTCCTGATCGTCTGGTCGCTGTACGACCTGCTGGCATCGGGTGTGGTGCCGATTGTCGTGCCGACCGGGCCAGTTGAAGTTGTGGTCATTCTCGAAACCGAAGAGATGGACGATCTGCCGTCGCCGCACGGGCAAATGCTTGGTCAACTCGCCGGCGAAGGGCTAATTCTACTGCAAGACCTCCAAGTTACTGGCCCGGACAAGCCGGAATGGGCGTTTGAGGCCGCACAGGACGCACCTAAGCCCGCGTGGGTCTATCGCCACGTCGGAGGCAAAGCAAAGGTGATGCCGCTGCCAGTAGACGAGGCGGCGGCTCGGGCGTGGTTTAAGAAGGAGGCCGGCTGATGCGACAGAACGAAAACGGCCTGTGGGTAATTGACGAGGAAAGCATTGCCGAGGCCCGCGATCTGGCTTTAGAAAACGGCGGCGGAGTAGTTGGATGTTTGCCACGTAAGACACAAATGGGTGAATTGCAGTGGGAACATGCTGGCAAGCTGTGCTGTGCCCCAATGGCTGCCGAGTATCTGACAATCCCACCGGAATCGGAGTGGACAAAGATCGTTGACGACATGGCCGGGCGTTGGCCGGCCGACATTGCGGATACGCATGGTTTGCCGGACATGGACCAGGGCAGTAATCCGTTGTGCTGGTTGTTCTCCCTGGCAGACACCATGCGGACTGAGAGAGTGTGCGAAGGACTGCCATACATTGAACTTGCTCCCGAGTCTGGCATTGGCGCAAGCAACGGCCGGAACACCGGATGGTACTGCGATAGTGCCTTGGCGTATGTCGCTCGACATGGACTGTCTGCAAGAGAATACGTACCGAGAGACTACGATCTGAAGTCAAAAAACTGGAAAGAGGGATGGGACGTAAACGCCAAGCTGCACGTACCGCTTGAGGTATGGGATGGTGGGGCAAAAAGCATGACCGGCGAATTGTTGGCAGCAATGCAGTTGCGGAAGTCCGCCTATGCTTGGGCCGACCAGTGGAGTCATGCTTTCAAGCTCGACAAGTATGTCCGAGAGGGCAACAAGATTTACCCCAGCGGGCCGAACTCGTGGGGACCGAATCAGCGGTTCATTTTGAAAATGCGGGTTTCTGGATTCTTCGTTGTACGAAGCATGACCTCTTCGTTGAAGTGATAGGAGATGGTCTTATGACCACAAAAGACGAGATGAAATATTGGCTGGTGATTGTGTGCTGTGCCCTGGTGGCCTGTGCTGGGTGGCAGATATTCAAGCAGTATGTGCCGACGCCGACGCCTGAGCCAGCCCCGGTCGTCGATCCGACGCCGCCATGTCCAGACGACCAGGGCGTCGTAGCGCCTATTTGTCCGTTCACGCCGGCCTCGTCGCCGAACACACAGACACAACCAGATGATGCCGTTGTTCCTGGCGACCCGGCTGGCTGTCTTGTTTGCCCGAATCGCGGGCAGCCTTACATCGTTGTCTATCCGCCCGACGAACCTGAAGAACAGGAGGTCGGCGAGTGCGACGACGAGTGTTACCGAGTTGGACCGATTCGTAGCTTTTTTCAACGAAGGAGAGCTAGATGAGACCTGTATCTTGGATTGTTGCGTTGAGTTTACTGGTAAGCGGGCTACTGTGCTATGCCACGGTATCCGCCGGGCCGTGCGACAATGGCCGGTGTATTTTGCGAGTCCCGGTGAAAGCCGTCGTGCAAGCCCCCGGCGTTGCCGTTGCCGTCGCCCGGAGGTCGGTCGGCTGTGTGGGTAAGGTCGCCGTACGAGTTGTGAAACCTGCCAAAGTGATAGCAAAAGTCAGACCCGCACGTACTGCCGTCAAAGTGGTTGCAAAGGCACGACCAGCCCGAAAAGCGGTCAAGGTGGTGCGGCTGATTATACCTGGGCATCGGCGTTGTCGAGAGTGATGCACAGGCTTGAGGCGCTCCCCCGGCCGGGCCACCTTTCCCGGCTGGGGTGAGATTTAAGAAACTCGACTGATGGGAGTGAATAATGACTAAGCCGATGTGGTTGTTGGCCGGAATCGGGTCAACGCTGCTGGTGAGCGTAGCTGCGGCCCAGGGCTCGATACTTGCGCAGATTGACGGGATACCCGGCTCAGAAGGCGAGGCGATTTTCAAGTATGTGTTCGGCGGCGGGGCCGTTACCATCCTCGGTACGCTGGCGTTCTATCTGGCGGTGTACGTGGTTCCGAAGATGCAGGACAAACATGAAACGCGGCTGCAAGTGATCGAAGACAAGCACTCGGCAGCCATCACTGTGTTGGCAGGAAAACATGAGAGGGCAGTTGAGGTGCTCAGCGACAAGCACGAGGAAGTGATCCGTGTACTGGCCGACCGATTTGACGGCTGGGAAAAGTGCCGGCACGAGGACGCTACTGCCTTAAATACAGTGCTACGAGAAGTGATCGCACATTGCGGCAAGAAAATGTAGGTGACGCATTACATTAAGCGCCTCAACAGTCTGGGAGATTCGCACGGACGGTAGTGATACCAACGGTGGTGGCTACGTCGCTACCGGCACGGACTATTCGCAGCAGGCAGCGGCGCAGTTGACTG
Organism: Nanobdellota archaeon; assembly: GCA_018816625.1. Taxonomy (GTDB): domain Archaea; phylum Nanobdellota; class Nanobdellia; order Pacearchaeales; family GW2011-AR1; genus JAHIVR01. Next base: position 4,155 of record JAHIVR010000239.1, read on the forward strand.
TGGCTGATGGTGCTACGTCAGGCATAGGAGTTACGACTTTAACTTCCGCGACTGGTGGATTTACGGCTGCGATGGTGGGCAACATCGTTCACCTGTATACCGGCACGAATCTTACAGATGGCTGGTATGAGATTACGGCCTACACGAATCCAAATACCGTGACCTTGGAACGGGCTCCTGACGACGGAGTGGGCGGTGTGTCTGCTGCCGATGTAAAGGTC
>JAHIVR010000110.1 GCA_018816625.1 Nanobdellota archaeon
ACATTCTTCTTTATAAATTTTAAATTCAATCTTATCATAATACCTCCTAACTAAAAGAATACCATAAACTAAAAATGAACAAAGTATTAATATTAAAGTTAATGCAATCATCCCCTCTGTAAATCCTTCGTTATAACCTTTATTATATTGTGTTTTTTTCATTTCTGTAACCTCCTAATTTTATCTTCTAATTGTTTTATACGTTTAGAATAATAAAAGAACATATCTCCAGAAGAATTTATTAATGTGAATAGATACTTACACAGCTCATTTAAAATTTCATTCTCTTTCTTTAAAGAAATCTTAATCTGTTTTTCCTTTCTCTTAATTGATTTTGTTATTTCTCGCATTTTAAAATCCTCTCATCCTCATTACTTTTCTCATTGCCCCGCCATTTCTTTTTTTTACTTGTTGGACTTTCTTAGGTTCTATAACTTCCAAACTTTGTGAATCAATTCCAACTTCTTCTGGCATTTTATTATTTTTGTCTGCCTTTGGTAAAACTAATATTTGAATACATCCATTAATAAATTCTGTTTTGGCAGTTGCTAATCCCGTAAACCCTGTATATTTGCACCTTACTTTATCCCCTAATTTTATTTCTGTCATCTTAATCATCTATGCTCCCAAGCAAATCTTCTTCAGAACCTCCCCTTATTACAAAAAATACTCCAACCAAAACTGCTAAACCAATAAGTGTCCAAATCCAATGTTCTAACATCCACCTAAATATTCCTTTCTTTTCAATTATTTGATTCCAAAGAATAGTATCCCCCATTTTTAATTCTAATAAACCTTCGTTTTCTAAACTAAATTTAACTGCCTCTGTAGTCCCATTGCTTATTAGAGTTCCATTCAAATAAACATTCCAATTTACTGCTTGATTTAATCTGCACATTATATCTTTTTTTCCAACTTTCCATTTTCCAGGCTCTAATGAACAAGAAGTTGAATCAAGATAAATGTCAGAATCTACAAGAATTATTTTTTCAGAATCTAAATAACCTTCTTTTACTGCTTTAATTGTAACATTTCCAACTTTATTTAAGGTATAATTTTTAGAAAGAATTATAACATTATCTATCATTATTGAAGCATTAGCATCAGTGGTTATTTCTATTATATCCCCTGCTTGATAAGTTTCTTGATTCGGGATTAAAGTTATTACTATTGTTTTTTTAGCAACAGATAAATTATTTAAGTTAAAATCATTGTAACCATCTGCAGTTACTCTAAGCGTGTAAACTTTTTCAGAATCAAGAGTTATTTCTGAAGAATTGATAAAATCTCCATTTAAATAAATTTCAAAAGGTTTTACTATGTTGCTTGTTTTATTGTCTAAAGCCATTAAAATTACTTTTCCTGCTTTTAGATTAGTATTTGTTTGTTCTTGTCCATCTTGAAAAAATTGAAGTTTTAAATTAACATCTCCAACAGGAGAACTCCCAGAAGTAGATATTCTAACTTCTTTTTCAAAAGGTGTAAAAATGGTTGAACCAAGATATTCAAATGTTGCTACAAATTTTGTACTTCCTAATTTTAATGCTTTAAAATAATATTTATAAGTTCCACCACTATATTCTGCCTTTGTTCCTTGAAAAAACTCATTATAGGGTACATTTATCTGTATATTTGAAATAACATTAGTGCAAGTCATTTCATAAGTGGAATTAAGATTAAATTCCAAGCTTGATAAAGCGCAATCTGGTTTTGTTGAAAAAGTAGAATTATCTACAGGTGAAATTCCAACAGAAACAACTATTTGAACATTGACAGATGGTAATGATATTTGCCCATTTGAATCTGTTGCTAAAATAGAAATTTGGGTATTATAAGTTCCTACCTGAACATTTTTTGCATCTATGACAATAGGAATATTTAATGTTTGACTTGGTGCTAGAACTCCTAAGTTTAAATCTCCAAAATGAATAACTTCAACATCAGGAGAAAATGAAACAGATTGAATTGTTATAGAAGAAGGATAATTTGAAGGAACTATTATTTGTATGTTTTGAGTTTTTTCTGCTCCTTGTTGAATATTAATCACCTTAGAAGTTGGAAAAATAATTATTCCACTTGGATTTGAAGTTTCAACAGCATTTACATTTATTGGAATTGTTGTACCATCTGACGAGTAAAGAAAACCAGTTAAGTTTCCAGCAGC
>JAHIVR010000111.1 GCA_018816625.1 Nanobdellota archaeon
CCAAGTTCGTTTGTTGATTTTAATAGTCCTGAGTTTTGCATATAGATAATTGGTTTTTTCCCTCCAAGATACGCCCCGGCAGCTATTCCTATTGACTCTGGTTCGTTTTGAGATTTAACGTGGATAAAATTCTTGTCTGTCTCTAAATTACTTATAAAGTGTTTTAAGACTCCACAAGGAATACCTGTAGAAAAATTAAAACCTTTTTTCTTTAATTGCTCGTGAAAATTATCTGCATCAGGGTTACTAGTGATTGTTAAATCATTAAATCTTTGGTCCATTTAATTTTTCTCCATTATATGTCTTTGACCATGGTGCCCTATAGTTCTCCCATATTCTTGGCCTCATTTTTGTTTTTGCAAATATCTTTTCTACTTTTCTTCTGGCCTTTAGATAATATTCAAAATCTTGTGCTCCTTTAGCTCTAAGTTCATCGTCTCCTTCTTTATAGTTCTGTAAAAGATTGATAACCGGATGTCTTGTAATTAATCCCATGTATTTTGGAAATTCCTCTTTTATTGATTTAAGAGTGTCAAGTCCCAAGATATAAAGAAAAGATGTCTGAATTCCTTTCTTTTTGGCCATTCTTAAAACATCTCTCCCTTTTTCAAGAGTTAATGATGATTTAACCGGTTTCATCATCTTTTCTCTTCTCTCAAAACACTCTACGGTTAGGTATAATGCAAAAGGGCCAATCTTAGAGAGTTTATCTAAAGATTCTTCTGACCTTATTTGGGAACCGATATATACTATTTCTCCTTTAAAGCCGTATTCACTAAAAATCTTCCTTACCATAATTAGGTGGTTTAGAGTTGTTTCTTCATCTTTAAAACATCCTGTGACAATCCCCACATTCTTCATATTAGAAAGATCTTTTAGGTTGCCTTCTTTCTTTATCTCCCCTATTTTTCTTCTCATGTTCTCAGGATTAGTTAGGTCTTCTTCTGGGCTAACATCAAGGGTATACGTCCCACAGAATCTGCATCCCCTGCAATTTCCCCTACTATTTGAATTTAGGGTTAGGGCGTTTTTACCCATCCTAAAGTATGTAGAATCACAGGTGTCTTCCTGTAATTCCCCTGCCTTGCCTATTTCCTTCCCATAAAACTTTATAACTCCTTTTTCATAGGTAAATGGAGTGTTTTTTGTTAGAGACACGGCTAGAAAGTAAGTATCTTCGTCTCCCTCTGGTTTCATTGAGAATCTTACTCTTGTCACATTGGGATTTTTTACTTGTTTTGAATTTACCCCGTTAAGATTCAAGGCAATGAGAAGAATTTCAGAGTTAGATAGTTGATACTTCTTAGAGAATACTGATATCTCTTCTTCTTGAATCAATACCATCTTAGAATTTAAGGATTTTATGGGTTTTTAAGTGTTTTGGAAAGATTGTTCTTAATATCTTTTGATTGGTTTTCTAATCCTTTCAAAATTTCCTTAAATTCTTTTTCAATATAATCTACATTTTCTGTTAAATAAAGATTTCTCAAACCGATTGCACCGATTATTATCGCTTTTTTAATAAAATCTTCTCTGTTTTCTTCTTTTATATCTTTGATGATTTTATAAGTATTCAAATCCTCTACTGAAAGATTATTGATTATTATAGAATCGTCTAATAATTCTACTTTTTCTTTCTTTTCTATAAATTTCTTTTCCAATTGAAGATTTAAAAATTTATCTATCTTAAAGTGCCTTCTTCTAAAAGCCACTTAGAGTTAACAATACATGTGGACTTTATTTAAGAGTTTGACCTCTAAACCCTTCTTCCAACCAAAAAATCATTTTGGTGGGTTATTCCTCTGTGTTTTAGTTCTCTTCTTCTGTGTTCGTGACCCTCTTCATTTTCCTTCATTATTCTAACTGGTACGGAATCTCCTACAACAAGAGGCTCTCTCCCGGCAAAGACGTAAACAAGGTTGTTCCCATAATGGGCCGTAAAAATCTTTCTTGATTTTGCGCTTTCGATGGTTAGAATTTGTTCATTGAGTTCTCTTGCAATTTCTGGAGCGTGCATTCTCCTAGCCAATTCAACGCTTACCTTGTTAGTCTTCAAAAAAGACTCTTGAATATATTCTGCATCGGCTTTAAACTCTGGAATTTCATAGTCAAAATCATCTCTTAAGATTTCTAGAAGTTCTCCTTTTGTCCTTATCTCTGATTCTGTTTGTTGCAATAATCCATGAAGTGAAAACCGGTTTAGTTTCATAAAATATTCGAACAATCCCGGTTTATCAAAAAGTATTTCTGGTTCTCTAAATGCAAGATTCATTGAAGAAACTAATTTGGCAGAACCAAATCCTGCATGATACATCTCTTTTTGAAGACAATACCTTGGAGTATCTACGGGAAAATCAAAATGGCCCTTCAATGCCTTTGAGTGTTCCATAAATATGGAATTACTTACATTGATATGCAAAAATCTATCCAATACGCTCTCTGGTACAAAAATAAACCCTACTTCTTTTCCTTCTTCATTAAAACCTAAATCTTTTATCTTATCATAAAAATCATCTGGGAGACTTTGAACAACACCTATGTTATCATAATCGTTACCCTCTCCTCTTGCGCTTGAACCATAGAGTAAAATTCTCTTTAGATTTCCTCCAAGAATTTCCTCTAGTCTTTTGGGGTATGATAGGTTGTGTGCACTCTGACCAATAGGTACTGTTTGTGTCCAGTCTTGTGGAACCTCCTTTAACAAACGTGTTGCATTCCTTTTAACTGCAAAAAGGGTATCGATAATAGTTTGTTTATCTACCTCTTTATCATCCAGATGATCAGCACTTAGTGTTAAATCTGGCCGGTGAAGAATTGTAGCTGCCGAATTTAAATTAAATACCTTGCTTCTGGCCATGTGTCGGTTTGCAAATCCGAACATAACCGATTTGTCTGTAGTACAATACAAATGACATAATTTGCTAAAACCAAATCCACTTAGAGTTGATTCCCTATAAGGGAGATGTGTTCCGTTGTACTTATTTGAGGCAAAAACAACAGAAGGGGCAAAGTCTCCAAAAAGACCCATTCTCGTTGCCGTTCCAACGTGCGCTGGAGTGTAAACATAGAGCCTTGAATCTTTGTCTGTTTGTGGAAGCCCAGCATAGAAATCTCTAAATTCTTTTCCCACTCTTACCGGATCGAAATCATCTATAATTATTACTCTTGAAGCCAGTCCTGGTTCTACAGAGGTATCTAAAACACCCGGTTGCATGGTTTCTCCTTCAACATTTTCTTGTATCATTTTTAATAAGAAAGTCTAAAACAGTATATAAATAGGGGTTTTTAACGCTTTCTCAACTTGAGTATATCTCTTCTCTCTTGTACCTTAACTGCTTCATACTTTTCTAAATCTAAATATTCTAGTATGCTCTCCTCAATTAGTTCTTGTAAGAATTCTGGTCTAAGAGCGTCTACTTCCCAGCTTGTATTCCCAAAGAGTTCGATATATCCTCTAGCTCTTGGGTCTGTTATTTTAGTGGGGTTTGGGGGAGGGGCGTGCTCTCTTATTTGATCCATAGTTAACCCTATTCTAGTAAACTCAAAATCTACCCCAAACTCTTTTAATCTTTCTTGTATATCCCTATCCATATCTAATCCTGAAGGATCGTGATCTCCTAAATAAAGAAGCAATTTACTTTTATCTTCTTGTCCTAAAAATCTTGTTGCAGAATCATACATTGCGCTTGCGCTTGAATAACCTCTATTAATACATAAAGGAACCTGGTATGTTGTTGTGATTGGGGATATAACAGAACTAATTGCGTCTTTTTCTGTCCATAATTCAATATAATGTTCTTGTTTTTTCCATCTGTCTAATTGATAAGCTTCTTCTGCAACCTCCAATAAATGAGGCATATCTCTAAAAGTTTGAGGAATTATAGGAATCCTGACCCTATCTTCTATTGCATCCCAATCTATAATCCCGGCATATCTTGCTTTTGTTAGAAGGATTGATAATTTACTATACTCTCTTGTTTGGTTTGGAATTATGTCTCTTGCCACCAATTGATAGTAAAGTTGTCTTAAAGTTACTCTAATCCCTCTTCCAGAATATTCATCCAAAATACTATTTATCCCCCCCAATAAATCTCTACTATTTGCACTAAAACCTACTTTTCTAAATTGTTCTTTCATCTCTTTCTTCCAAGCTCTTTTTGGTTGTAAAACCAGATTAATACAGCACCAAGAATAAATAGCCAGTCAACTAAGAAGGTTAGTGCTATAAAACCTAGTGCAACAAGAGACAACAAAACCACTTTTATGTTTACCATAGTAGTATCTTAAAACGCTTCTTTTTAACACTTTTCCTACAACAATATTTAAATAAATACTCAACATAGTAAAAAAATGGCAATAAAATTAGAAAAGATTAATTTGAACAAAGTAGAAAATTGTAATCATCCAGAAATTAACACGCGTTGTAGTTATCTTGCTAGAATAAATGGGGGGTGGTATGCCGGAAAGTTCAGTAGGCAATGGTATGGATTAAATTTTGACAATTGGGGATGTTCTGGAATACAGCTTGATTCAGATAGATTGCAAGAATTATATAGAATAAGAGGAAAATGATTACATATACTCTTCCTCAACAATAATTTTAAATGGGAAATGGCTCTAAAAGATATGATAATAGGGCTTACAGGTAGTCTTGCTGCGGGAAAAGGAACGGTCGCGGATTTCTTAATTCAAAGAGGTTTCCAAGATTATTCTATAGAGTATTTTTTAATTCAGGTTTTAAAGGATAAAGAATTACTTGTAACAAAAGATAATCTTAAACAAATATATAGGGAATTAAAAGAAGAACACGGAAATAATTACGTTATAGAAACCCTTTATGAAAGAGCGAAGAAATCTGGGGGGAACTGTGTTATAGAGAGTTTAAGCACTCCTGAAGAAGTTGACTTTGCTCAGAAAAAAGAAGATTTTTATTTAATTGCTATTGATGCAGACCCACAAATAAGATATGAAAGGGCAATGAATAAAGAGAGTGAAAGAGAAAGAATGAGTTTAGATGAATTTTTAGAGAGTGAGGAAACAGAGGTCCTTGATGAGTGTATTGCAAAGGCAAACCACGTTATAATAAATGAAGGAACACTAGATGAATTAAAAAATAAACTGGCAGATGTTCTTAGTAGATTAAACGGAAAAGAAAAAAGGCCATCATGGGATGAATACTTTATGGGCATATGTGATGCTGTTGCTAAAAGAGCCACCTGTGATAGAGGTAGGAGTGGTTGTGTTATTGCAAAAGACAAAAGATTACTGGTTACTGGTTACGTCGGAAGCCCGATTGGAATTCCTCATTGCGATGAAATCGGACACCAGATGAAGACAGTTGTTCATGAAGACGGAACCAGAACACAACACTGTGTGAGAACAGCTCATGCAGAACAGAATGCAATATGTCAGGCTGCAAGAGCCGGAGTTTCAATAGAGGGAGCAACTCTTTATTGTAGAATGACTCCTTGTGCGGTTTGTGCAAAAATGATAATTAACTCTGGAATAAAAAAAGTTGTAAGCCAAAAGAGATATCATGCTGGAGCGGAATCTGAGACTCTTTTCAAGGAGGCCGGAATTGACTACGGGGTTTTGGAAGATAGTATAGAGAAATATAGTAATCAGTAAATTTAAATAGTCTCTATTCCTTTTTCGTGAATGAAGGGGTTGTGGATAATTGTAGTAATAATAGCTTTCCTAATTGCTGGCGTAGCAGTAATTGTATATAATTCTCAAATTACTTGTGAAAATGATGCTGATTGTTTAGAAAAGCACTTCCAGAAATGTAAGCAGTATGGAATTAATGATTTAAGAACTAGTGAGATGGTAGTGGATTTTGAGGGGGCAGTGATTATCAATTTTCAAATACTTGGGGAGAAGGATGGAGATAGATGCAAGACATATTTTGGTGTAAGGAGTGTGGAAGATTCTGAAGACTTGTGGGCAGAAGGAAAAAATATGACATGTACCTCTACAGAAGAAGAGATAAATTACAAGAACGCCTTAGATTTCTTAGAAGATAATTGTGAGGGAGAATTTGCTACACTTGCTTTAGAGCGGTGTTATGTTTCTGGGTCTAGTACTTCTGCTGGCAGAACAAGAGAAAATGCAAGATGTAAAATTGCCCCTATTGAACCAGATATAATAGTTAACACCACAATAGATAGTGCTGATGTATGTAGGAGGGGAAATAATGGAGATGAAGATATTAGGTGGTGTTTGGACGCACTGGAAAAAATATATCTCGCGTTTGCTAATGACGACACCTCTTATTGTGCGGAGCTAACCAGATACGAGTCAGATAAGACAATGTGTGAAGAGGCTCTTGACAATTATGCCACTTACGTAGGATATTATGGTGCCCTTGTTGAGGGATATGAGGAAGCTGGAATAATCTAAAAATTATCCTAAATAATTCTAAACCTTTAAAACCCCGTAAAAAGTGTATTTATATGAGAAAATCTCAACTTGTTGAGGCCTTGAGGGGTTCTGTTGAAACCATGAGTGATGGAAAGCCATACATTCACTCTAGAGATGAAAGAATAGGAGAATACCAAAAAAGAGGGTGGATTGATGAGAGAAAGATAGTTGAGATAAAAGAGTTGGGAGATGCAAGTTTTTATTTTCCCTTATCTAAAAAAGGTTGCCAATTAATTGAAAAGTTGGAGAGAAATTCTAAAGCCCAAGCCTCTCCCCAATAGTTCTTCTTATTGTTTCTTGCATTTCATCTATTTTTCCATCTACATAAGGGATAACAACAGAGATGTTTGGATATTCCTCTGCAACAGCCAGATAACCTTTCCTCACATCTTGATGATAGGCAAGACCTTTTGCAGCAAATCTGTTGGCATCTATCTCCCTAGACAGCCCAGTCGTTGGATTGTTATCTATTATTAGAAGTAAATCTGGTAAAATTCCCCTGGTTGCATCCCTGATGTGTCTTTTGATTAAATCTAAATCAACTCTTCCGGCATGTCCTTGATAAGCAATTGTCGATGGCCAACCACGTGTTTTTAAAATAATATTTCCCTTTTTTCCTTCCGGAGGAGCTCTTTGCTTATACGGTATTACAACATGCCTGTAATTTGATGCTCTTGCTGAACTAAATAAATGTAACTCTTCTAGGGCATCTAGATTAGCGTCTCCACCAAGGGCCTTCCCAGTAAGAATATTTCTTATTGCTTCTGCCTCAGGAGTTCCTCCCGGTTCTTTTGTCCTTACAACATTATATCCCTTTTCTTGTAACCAAGGAATTATTTTATCTGCCTGAGTATCTTTTCCACATCCTTCACCAGCTTCTAACATAATGTAGTAGTTCATTTTCTCTTCCTCTTAATCACTCTATCAATTTCCATCCTTAGTGTTTCTGGTAATCTGTTAAGAGGGTATTCTGCATCGTCAAATTCCACTAAACCCTTAAAAGAAGGCATTACATTTAAGACCTGATGAATTTCTTGTCTTGCAATCTTTCTGTAGGAATCTGCTCCTGCTGCCTGGGCCCTTAATTTAGCCTCGTAAAAACACTGCACAGGGTCTTTAGTTGTAACATGTCTTATCATGTTAGCCATGAGAGGAACATATTCCGCTGCTGAGTGTAAACCTGCATCAATTAAATCATCATGTAATTGTTTAACCTCTCTTGCTACTTCGTGGAACCTCTCTTCCAAGTCTCCCCCAAGGTCTGGTATTTCTTTCGGCATATTATACGCAAAAGTTGAATAAGGGGCAATTTGTTGTCTGTCTCCCCTCTGCCTTTGTAAATCTCTGTAAGCACCTATATCATATGTTCTCTCAAATGTAAAGGATCCTACTTCCATTGTCTTGGGATTAAGTTCGTGGGGTTCTTTTCCTTCAAATTGTGACGCTGCTATTTTTCTTCTGTCTTCCAAAGAAAGACCTCTTACTATTACTTCGAGTTCTTCAAAAGAGTGTGTAGAATCAGATCCATTAAAGAGTATGCTAGCTAACACGGCATTTTCTATGTCTTGAGTGTGTTTTATTAGTCTTGAAGAAACAGGAAGATTCCTATAAGCAACATCTCCCGATGGTACAAATTCATCATTAAGGCTTCTTCTCCTTCGGGCAAGATCCCCGTGAAACTCGCTTGGCCCTCCATGCTTCATAAGACTTGGCATTATTTCCATAGACTCTATTTGTGCTGCTCTTCCTAAAATCCTTAATTCTACAAATTCACTTGATTGCCATTCTGTTAATTGGTCTTGAAGTCTTCTTGCATTTAGAGTCATCCCTAGAGAGGTTGTCATTTGTTGGGGTAAGAGATATCTTGCTATGTCAAACGCTTTTGCTCCAACAATTCCGTTTTCCCACGCTCTTTTTGATAATTTGGCATCAGCTATTCCTGTTGCTCTTACCATTTCTGAATTGGCCTCAGCCCTTAGATATGCATACTTTTCGGAAAGATGGGTCTTAGCTGTTCTTAAAATATCCCCGTAAAGTGCAGATGCTTTTTCTGCGAACGCCATAAATCTTGACTCAAAAGGAGTTTCTCTTACTTCCAAAGGCATCCCCATATTTATAGGGGTAAATGGAAGGGCCCTGGTTGACTGTTCCTGGTAGGCTCCTTCTCTTGCCGATTCCAAGTGCTTAGTTGCCCTCTGACTCACTCCTTCAAAACACAGGCCCACCACTCCTGAATCTCTTAGGGATGCGTGCCCATATTTAACTCCAAATCTATCAACAAAGTCTCCTGCCACATAGAAATGTGCTGTTAATACTTCAGATAGATTTCTTCCTCTTTCTATAGTTCCTGCAACCTCTTCTAAAGAAAGAGTTGTCCCTTCTTCGGCTTTCTCATGGACATCTCTGAATAAGGTAAGTAACCTATCTTTAGCACTATCTGGACTTCTAGCATACTGGCCCATTAAAAGGGCCCATAATTGGGAGGACATGTTTTCTGTTGCACAATAAACATTAGAATCATCATTAGTAAAAAAGTGTCTTATTATTGTTCTTTCTGCAGGAGTGTATTCGTGAGCTCTTCTTCCCTTAAAACCCCCCATTACTTTAAATCCTGGGACAAGCCTACCGTCTTCAGCAAAATAGTCACTCTCTCTTATTTTCATTACTCTTCTAACCTCTCAAAATTATATTAATAGAGACTTATAAACAAATATATTCTCAAGGATACAAACCAGGATTTCCAATAGAAGTCAAATAAAAAGTAAATATAAAATAAAAAAGATAAATAAAAGATTACCTTGTTGTTGTGTCAGTAGATACAGGTATTGCCTCTAAAATGTTCTCGTATGCAGAGAAAAATGGTATTCTGAAACCATACGTTCTAAAATCATAGGTTTTTCCTGGCACTATCTTAGTGTATATGTCTGAAGAATTCCACTTTAGCTCTAAAGGTGAATCGGTATTCTCTAAAACTCTTGTAGATCCATCTGGTCTTTCCCCAAAAACAAGGTACTTCCCATCTTCTCCACTAGTTCTTTCAGTTTTTACAACTGTAAGTCTGTGAGTTTCCCTATCAAGGTGAGGAATGGAAGCATATCCTAATCCCACTAAGATAAGAGTTCCCAATGCCTTAGCTTTAAATCCCATTTCTGTTACTCCGTATTTAATTAACCACTCTCTGTGAAAATCCTCTGCTTTATCAGTTTATAAATATTTGGAAATTATTTTAATGTGCAGAAGCTACTGACATATGTCATCCCCCTGCAACCTCTTTTCGTCGAGGATAGGTAACTTATTACACTCTTTTAGAAGAGAGCAGTATTAAATATACACAAAACAGATTTAATTATGGTTATTAGCGGTAAAATTATTTAATTTCTACAGGAGTTTCCCTAGTGACATATGTCTATGGATTGCACAGGAAATTATTTTAATGAAAACTTTTATAAATATTAATAATCCTAGATAATTAATTATGGAGCAAAAAATGACTAACAATGATTTAGTTCCAGAACTAACAAACGGTATGTTTGAGGATTTTATTAAAGAGGGAACTGTTTTAATAGATTTTTTTGCAGAATGGTGTATGCCTTGTGTTATGATGGCCCCGGTTGTTGATGAAATGGCTGAGAAGTTTTCTGGTAAAATAAAGGTGGGAAAGGTCAACATAGAAGATAATGGTGAAATTGCCCAAAAATACGGGGTTAGGTCCATACCCCACTTTATGGTGTTTAAAGACGGGGAACAAATAGAAGAGTTTATAGGAGCTATGTCTGCTGATGATTTTGAAGAAAAACTTAGCAAATTCGCTTAATACAAAGCTTTTTTAAACCAATTTCTTATATTCTAGTTATGGCTCCGTAGCTCAGTCTGGTAAAAGCTAAAGCTAACCATCTGAGCTTAGTCATTCAAACAAGAAGGCTCCGTAGCTCAGTCTGGTAAAAGCTAAAGCTAACCATCTGAGCTTAGTCATTCAAACAAGAAGGCTCCGTAGCTCAGTCTGGTAGA
>JAHIVR010000112.1 GCA_018816625.1 Nanobdellota archaeon
CTTATCTCTGGAAGTGTAAATGCTCTCTTAGAAATTATTTCTAGTCTCGGATATTTGGGAATTCTTATAGGCATGACTATTGAGAGTTCTTTCTTTCCTTTTCCTAGCGAAGTAATTCTAATCCCAGCTGGAGCTTTAGTGGCACAAGGAAAAATGTCATTTACCTTAGTTTTTATAATGGCTATTCTTGGAAGTTTGATTGGGGCCCTAATTAATTTTGCAACAGCCTTTTTCTTAGGAAGAAAGACCATAGACGCCCTAACCAAAAAATACGGGAAGTTCCTTTTCATTAGTAAGAAGAGTGTAAAGAAATCAGATGTTTATTTTGCTAAACACGGTGAAATAACAACTTTTATTGGAAGGTTAATTCCGGCAGTACGTCAATTAATTTCCCTTCCAGCCGGTTTTTCAAGAATGAACCTCTCTAAATTTATTATATTTACCTCAATGGGAGCTGGATTATGGTCTCTTATATTAATTTGCATAGGGTATGTTGCAGGAGATAATATTGATTGGATATCTTTTAACGGAGGATATTTGACACTAGCAATTATCCTTTTATCTCTTATAATAGTAATCATCTATATTCTCTTAAGAAAAAAGAGATCTATTTATTAATTATTGAGTTAGCTTGAGAGAGCGTCTCAACAAAGAATCTTTCTGTAACTTCCAGCACCTCGCAATCCTTAAATGTTAGTTTGTAACACGCAGTTCCAATTTTCTCTATCTTTGTCTCGTTTCCTTCTTCAATCTGAACAAACATAAATCTCGCCTCGTTGTCACATGTGGCGTTAGGGTCCGTTGCCACGGTAGTGCCCAATAACCTATAAAGGTTTGCTAGATTGTAGGTTCCAACTATCCCCATCCCCTCGCACTTTATGTCTCCAGTACTATTCATGACCAGATTTCTTCTAAAATCTATGGCACCATAAAAAGGAATGTACTCTAAACTTCTAGGGTCCTTTCTAAGATAAAAATACGCGTCATTTCCTTCTCCCGTAGCAGCCCCTGTAATTCCGCTTGAGGCCAATGGTATTTGCACCCTATAAGGGGCAATCTCATCAACAATAGAGAACTCAACCCCCTTATATTCAAATTTTGAATTATTATAACTAACCAGGCTCCAGGCAACAAAAATAACAACTAAAAGAATGACAAAAACAAAAAAGCCTTTCAGTATTCTGTTGTGCTGCTGGACTTGTTTCTTTGCTCTCTCCATGGCTAAATCTTCTATAATTTTCTCCTCAACCTCTTTCTTCAAATCTCCTTTATCCATATTTTTTTATTGGCTTCTTAGTTTATAAATTTTATAGAACAAAAATATACTATTTAATTCCGATTACCTTATATAAAAACTCGTCAGTTATTCTTGTAAGATCTTCCTTAGGCCCCTGTATGAAAACACAATTATCTCTCTGGGATATGTTCATAATATCTGCTTCTTGTATCAAAATAACATTATCAGCACACGTTTTAACCGGATATGTGGGGTTAGCGCACTCTTCCCCCTCCAAACACGCGTATTGTCTTCTAAGAACAACCTGGTCAAAATTACGTGATATCTCGTAATCTGCTTCGGGAGTTTTTGAAGATAAATACAAAGGATTATTCGCGTAAGAACTTAAAGGGTTTAAAACAGAATCTATCGTTGTGGTTTGGTCTGGAGTATACTTAAAAGAGAGCACAAAATCTCCTAACTGCAGGTACCAAATTCCGTTTTGGGGTATAAAAGTATAGCTATTATACTCAAAAGTTGAAGAATCCGTAGTATCATCAGAGCTCTGGAAACCGTATCCAACAACACTTATGAACATTACAAAAATTAGTATTCCCCCAAGAATATACTGGTTTCTCTTATTTCTTTTTGCCTCTTGGGCTTTTGAAGTTATCGAACGCATCTAATAAAAATAATTTGAGAGTATAAAAAGATTTCCAATAAGGAGTAAGAAAAAAAAGAAAGAAAAAAATAAAAAAATAAATTTTTTGCTCTTAAGCTTCGTCAACTACCATTGTAGCCTGTGTAGCAGAGGTACCTAAGTACTCTTTGCTTGTATCAACAGCTTGGTGAGTCAAATATGTAGCAGCGTTTGCAGTATCAGTTTGTTCATAACCTGCAACTAGTAAAGCCAGCTTATTTCCAAGAGTATGTGTTGCATATCCCTTGATTATCCACTGATTTGCTCCAGCTCCAGTATTGTCTGTCCAATCTGATCCACAGTAAGCTCCTCCAACTAGTGTAGCAGCAGCTGAATTAACACAGCTTCCACCAACAATAATTAGATTCTTGCCACTTACAGTTCCAACTTCAGCATCTGTAACAACAACACCGTTAAATGTAACGGCTGGTCCTCCAGCTCCTGGTGTTATTGCAGCGCTCTCCTCAGCTATGTATACATCAGCATACATCTGATTCTTGCTATAAGTAAAGCTAGCTAACCTGTTATTAGTATCCGAACCATCTACTAGAACATATGTACCAAAGTTTGTCACATAACCAGTATAGTCTGTGTCATCCCATGTCTGTGTGTCATACTTTGTAGCTCCAGCCCATAAAAGGGTAGAGTTAACATTAGCGTATGTTCCAGTATCATCAACTGGCATCCACACAAAGTTCTTTGTATCTGCAGTAGTTTCGGCTTTATCTTCTTCTTCTACGAATAGAAGTCCAGGATAATTTGCTCTGACTACTCCTCCGGATGTTTGGCCGGCTTCAATACTTACATTTTCAACAACAGTTGTAGGTAAGGTTTTCTTGGTCCATGTAACTCCAAATACATAATCTACTGTTCCTACAGTAATAGGTTCGTAGGTAGTTGTAGCATTAGCTACGTTTGTTGTATTTGCTGTCCATGTTCCGCTATCTACCTTATACCACCAACCACTTGCATTAGTTGTATTGAACTGAACGGTACCTGTTGGTAATTCGTATATCAATCCTGTCTGTGTTCTATTAATCGAATCTCCCAAAGTAGTAATGTTTCCCGTATAAGCAACTCTATGATCTTTATCAGAGAAAAGCTCTAGGTAAGGGAAAACCGCTCTGTTTGTAGAGTAATCGCTACTCACAACCGTTACAGTTGTAAGGGAATCGTTTGTAATAGTATAGACTTGGTTATTTATTGTTAAAGTCTGTCCATCATCGAAATTTTTGTTATCAACTTTGTAAACAGTACCACTAAATAAGTCCTTCATCCATACATCATCACTTGTATCTCCTCCAAGGTTAACCTTTGTAAGTCGCATCATGTGTTGATAGTTTCCGCTATTTAAGAAGAAAATATCTTCATCTCCCATTGACGCTCCTTCAACAATATGTATTGGTTCACTAGCATCGTCACTCAAAACTGATTGGTATGTAAAGGGTAAAGCTGTCTGTTCTACACCATATTTATCAGTCATAGAAACTGAAAGCTCTCTATTTCCCCCCTTCAATACAGAAACCTTTTGTCTAGCTGTATCTTGTTCTGCAGTGAATGTAGGCCCATTATATACTCCCGCAAAATCAATCTTTACGGTTCCAAATATAGGATCCATAAAGGGTTCTCCAGGAATAATGTAGTCTGCATCGTTGTCAGGCGCAACTATTCCAAATACAATCTTTGTTGTATCATTGAAATAAGTGTCATCCGTTGTAACAAGTGTTCCATCAATATCTGTAGAATCACTCCCAACCATAACCGGACTTCCACTCTCAATAGTTAATTTATCGGCTCCAACCTGTATTTCAACGTGA
>JAHIVR010000113.1 GCA_018816625.1 Nanobdellota archaeon
CTGCAATTAAAAAAGTTATATCGTTTTCTTCAAAGTTGACTTTAAGAGGAGTGTAAATTTTTATTTCTTTTCTTGTAGGTTCAAAATTATCTCCTGAAATTTCTATTACTGCAAAATATCTTTTGCCTTCTTCACAAATAAATTTTCTTCTTCCAGCAGAATAGAATATTAATTCTTTTTTTTCATCAATCCAAAACAAATCACAAAATTCCCAACCCCCTTTAGGAGTAATATCTTTCTTTTCTCTATCAATTGAGACCAATCCCATAACTCCTCGAGATTGATATCTTGTATCTTTTGGTGCTCCAGACCACTTTAATACATCTGGCTCATTTTTTTCTAAAACATTTATCCCCTCTTCAGATTTAACAGATAATAATTTAATTTGGCAATTTCTGGCAACTGTTTTTCCTTCATTAACAATCTTTATACGAAAAAGTCTTCCCATAGCAGTCAAAAAATTGTCTATAGTATAAGGAGTTACATTTCCAAATCCAACTTTTATTTTGGGTTTAATTATATCTTCCTTAAACAATGCTACTACTATTGCAAGAAGAGTCATAAAACCTAAGAAAACTGTACCAATAGCAGTAACCCATTCGGGGTTTGTTATAATCAAAATTAACCATTCAAAATACATAATGTTTTTATCAAAATTATACTTTTAAGGATTTATGTTTTATTCGGACACTTCTCGGATTGATTCAACTATTCGGACTGTGTTCTTCATAAGACTTTGTTAATTTAATTGGTCTTGAACTATAAGTTTAAATATCTTTATGGATTAATCTTAATTAATGGATAGAAGAAAGGTTGGAGAAATCTTGGCTAAGGAATCTGGAGAAATAGTCATAAAATATTTTAACCAGTTAAATAAAGAAAAGGAGAAGGAAGTTAAAGATTTCGCATTGGACGCTGATTTTGAAGCAGAAAAGTTAATAATAAAAAAATTAACAAAAGAGTTCCCAGAGGATGGAATTTTATCTGAAGAATCTGATGAAATAAAGGGGAGTTCTGGGTATAGGTGGATTGTTGACTCTTTAGATGGGACAGCTAATTTTAAAGCAAGAATACCTTATTTTTGTGTTTCAATTGGAATTGAAAAAGATGATAAATTAATTATGTCATTTGTCTATAACCCACTCACAAAAGATTTCTATTTTGCTGAAAAAAATAAAGGTGCTTTTCTTAATGAAAATAAAATTAAAGTTTCCTCTACAGAACCAATAGTCAAATTTTTATTTTCTTATTCAACAAGTAATCACAAAGATTCAAAGATTATAGATTTGGGGGCAAAAACCTTTAAGAAAATTTTAGACAATTGTAGAGCTATACGATTAAAAGGTTCTTCTATATTAGATTTGTGCAATCTCGCTAATGGCGTATTTGATGGATTAGTAAAAGTTGGGGCAAGTTATTGGGATTTTGCTCCAGGATGTCTAATTGTAGAAGAAGCTGGTGGGAAGGTTACAGATTTTGATGGGAAAAAATGGGATAATAAAACAGAAAATCTTTTAGCTTCTAACAATATTAAACATGGAGAATTATTAAAATTATTGACTTAATCTAATCAGTTCTAACCATTTATTCTCATTTAACCTAATATCTGTTGCTAATTCCGAAGGGGTTTTACCTTTTAATGCTTGATGTTTTCTAACAAAGTTGTAAAACACTTCATAACCTTTCATTATTGTATTAGCACTTTCAGTTGAACCATGAAAACCTCTGAAAGTCTTAATCCTGTGCCTTACTGAATTATGCAACCTTTCAATTTTATAATTAAATCCCCCTCCTTTACTTGCATTAACTTGATTATGTTTAACTCCATATTTTTTTGTGTTGCTTTTCTCTTTCAAAACAAAAGTTTTCTGAATTGCTTTTGGATAAGCTAACCACTCGTCACTTGTTACAATTTCAATCTGCTTTTCCGTCTTTGCTTTTGCTAAACTTAAAACTTGCTTGACTTCCCTTAAATCTCTGTTTTTCTTAAATTCAGAAGCGACCATATAACGAGTTGTTGTATCAATGCTATCAATAAACCATCCATTGTATCTTGACTTTCTACTACCGATTTCCATTTCATCAATTTGTAATTCTTTTCCAACCCTAACTTTTAACTTGTCTGTGAATGTTGAGATTTGCTTAGAGTATCTGATAACCCAGTTATAAATTGTTACCCAACTTGAATTACGTAGGTAAAATTGCTGTAAGTGTTCTTGAATTTGTCTTGTTGAAACTCCTTTAAAGAAAAGGTCAAGACAAAGAGTAATTTTTTGAGGGTTATTTCTCATTCTGTAAAATGGAGTTTTAGGGATAAACTTCTTATTACAAGATTTACAGAAATATATCTGTTGTTTTCCGTGTGCTTTTGTTTGGAAAGTTCCTCGTTTAACTATTTCTAAACTCTTACAATGAGGGCATATTGTTTTTTTATTTTCTTCTTTCTGTACCATAATATATTCAGGTACCTGATGTTTATATACCTTTCGGTACCTGAATTATGCCTGGATTGTTGGTTTTGGTATTATTTACCGGGATTCCCGGTAAAATGAGAATATTTATAAATCCCTATTTCTTTAATCCAATATGAAGATTCATCTAATGAATAGTGTATGGATTGGAAATATCGACCCTTTTATTCGTTCTTTTGATATAAGTAACGAACACATCTTAGAAATAACTTCACATAAAAAATGGGTTTCAGTGCATCCAGTAGTCTTATGTATGATTTCTGCTCTTGGTTTATTTATGAGGGAGCATGGGGCAAAGATTAACTTTGAAAAAATGGAAGCTACTTCAAAACATTATTTTCATAGGATGGGTCTATTCAATTTGCTTAATCTTGATTCAGAAATGAAAATTACCCCCCATGAATCTGCAGGAAGATTTATTCCCATACAACAAATAAAAAATTCTGAAGATTTAGAAGGATTCATAAAAGAGATGATTCCGTTGTTACATCTTGAACCGAATAAGGTGGAGCCAATAAAATACATCATAAGTGAATTAGTAAGAAATGTTTTTGAACATTCGTCATCTACTAATGGAGCAATTGTATGTGCTCAATATTATAAAAAGAGTAATACTATTCGTTTAGGAGTTGTTGACACTGGAGTTGGTATAAAAGATACTCTCCAAATATTTTACCATCCAAGGGATGACTTAAGGGCAATAGCTCTTGCTTTAACTCCAGGAGTTACTGGAACAACAAGAAAGCTTGGAGGAGTTAGTGAAATGAATGCTGGTGCAGGACTTTTTTTTATCAAATCTCTTGCTAAAACAAGCAGGGACTTTTTTATGATTTATAGTGGTAAAGCAATGTATAAATTATTAAAAAATCCTAAGAATAAACAAATTAAATTAATTGCAGACCCATTAGAAGACCATTATTCCTCGGATAATAAACTTCCATATTGGAAAGGTACCGTTGTTGCCATAGATTTATGTTTAAATGAAACTATTAATTTTAAGGAATTACTAACCTCAATTAGAAAAGTTTATAGCGAAGGCAAAAAAAAGTTAATTAAAGAAAGATATAGAAAACCAAAATTCATATGAGAGAAATAAAGATATTTAATACCACTGGGAGTTTTGCAGAAAATAAAGATAAGGCAAGAGAGATAAGAATAAATTTTATTATTCCTTCCTTAGAAAAAAAAGAAAAAGTAATCCTTGATTTCGAAGGAGTGGATTCTGCAACACAATCTTTTATTCACGCACTTATAAGTGATGTAATTAAACAAAAAGGGGCAGGAGCATTAAATAATATCTTTTTTAAAAATTGTAATGAGATAATAAGAAAACTTATAGAGATTGTAACAGTATATATGCAAGATTCTGTTTAAATATTTTCTATAATAATTTTGTGATTTTCTTTTTTAACTTTCAAATCTTTTTCGAGAAGTCCAGAACTTTCTACAATCTCCTTTGGAAGAGTTATCAAATATTTAAAATAAACTGTTTCACCGACTTTCTTATCGAGGACTTTTCTTATCTTCATAAGAAAAGTACGCATCCAAAGTTTTTAAATCTGTCGGTACCTGAAAAGTTAATAAGTTTTATTCTTTTTGTAATAATGAATTTTTATTTGTCCTTGCCCAACCATTTCATACCAAATTTTATAGACATGATTTTTTCCTTTTAGGAAAATAACTTTGTCGTAAGGACGAACTCCTTTTTTTGAATAAAATTTATCAGATGCCTTTACCACCCATTTTGGAGCGTTCTTTTCTGACATTGGATAAAAGAAATTAAAGGTTATTAAATTTACGAGTTTTCTCCAAAATCTTCCCATAAAATACTAAGATAAAAGAAACTTAAAAATATATCTAAGACCAATTAACTTAACAATGCATCTTCATAAGAATCCCTAAATACTCCCTGCTTTTAAAGACACAGTGTCTTAGGTGATGGTTAAAATTTACAATTTTTCTGAATTTCAATTAATCTCTTTACCTTTGCTTCTCTTTCTTTAGCTAGGCTCTTCAAAGACGAGCTAGTGAGAGGGTTTCAAACTTTTTTGTATTTCTATCAATCTATTTATCTTTGAAACTCTTTCTTTCCCATCAATACCTATTTTAAAGAAATCTGCCTGGAATCCAAAAGCCAAATCTGCAAGAATATCTTCCTGAGTCTCCCCACTTCTATGGGAAAAAACAATCTTTATTCCGTTTTTTACGGCCATCTCACAAACTCTTTTTATCTCTAATAAAGACCCACACTGGTTTGGTTTTACAATCAAAGCATTTATACTCTTATTGTCAATTGCTTTTCGAAGCCTTTTGGAATTAGTGACTGTTAAATCATCCCCAACAATTAAACTCTCAGGGAATTTTTTAAGGAGTTTAGCAAAACTATCAAAATCCTCTTCGTTAAAAGGATCTTCAACATAAAAGATATCAAAGTTCTTTATTAAATTAGAAAGATATCCTATTTGTTCTTCTTCATCTCGTTTTAACATAGGATTTTCATAATGATATTTTTTTCTCTTATAAAAGCCAGAGGAAGCAACATCAACCCCAATTCTTACCTTATATTTTTTTAATATCTCTAAAATCTCTTTCTCATTTAAAGAGGTCATCCATCCTTTTTCATCATTTTTTTTAGACTTAAAATTGGAATCTTTTTCTTTTAGGTCTTGCTCAACGGTTGTTTTTATTTTCTTCTCAACTTCAAGAGAATCTTTAATCTTTTTTGTAAAGGGAATCAATAAAAACTCTTGAAAATCAGGTTTTTTTTCTTTTGTTTGTGAGTGCTTACCACCGCCAATACAATTCCCAACAAGCCTAGGAAATTTTCTTGCATCAGGATTTATTATTTGCCACACCTCTTTATTTTTTTCCTTTGCCAGGGCCTTCAAGGCAGCTGATTCTAAAGCAAAAAGAGTGTTTGCACCAACATGACCCTCAACAATATCCTCTATTCTCCTTAAATCCTCAAAACCTTCTATTATCTCTTTATTAAAATAATCATTAAATTTTTTTAATGCAAGAATATCTCCTTCCAAACTCTTTTTGTAAGGCCTTGCTTCGTATTTTCCTTTTGATTTTCCATCTGGGGCACTTGCAGAAAAAACTCCTTTCTCAGTTTTTATAGAAACAAGGATTGTCTTCTCTTTTCTAGAATCAAGAATGGATTTAGCACTTACCCCCCTTATTATCATATAAGAAAAAGACATAAGGGATTTATAACCTTTTTTATAAAGAAACATGGATAATAACAAATTAATTATTTTTTGGTAATCCCCATGATTCAAAATCAATTAAATATATCTTCTTTATCTCTGGAACCCAGAGAGCATTGTTATCCCCCCAATCCACCATATAATACCCCAGGGATCTCACTTTTCTTATTTCATTTAACCAAGAACTTGTAGCTAGTGTTTCATTTACCCTACTAAGTCTTATTCCAGGGATATACTCCATAACAAATCCAGGAACAATTATCTTGCTAAAGGGATGTTCTATATCAAAAACTCCCTCTGGTTTTGGCACACTTATTCCATTATGATATAACTATCTAGAAACCAAACACTCGTTTTCAGAATAGGGTCTCCATTCTTGGCCACCAAGCTTTTTGAACTTTACAACTAAGTTACTATCTCCTAGCCTATATATTAAGTTATATCTGCCCCTACTTATTTTTTCTCCAAGGCCCCTGGACCTAATTAATTTTTGAATATCCATAAAATTAACTTAAATAAAGAGTTCTTAAGAATTATTATTCTTCTCCAACAATATCTTCCACAACCTCTTGCTCGTCTTCCGGATTGGCAAGTTCCATAATCTCTCCTTCCTTGGCTATTTCTTGCTCTTCCTCTACTTCCATCTCTTCAAGTTTTTCATCGTTAACTTTTGGCTCTCTAACTCTCTTGAGAGGTTCTTCCTTTCTTCCAGGAAATGGTCTGTTAATAGATATTGGAAGAACTCCAGAATTAAGTTCAACCTCAGCTATTTTTATTGCGTTGAATTTTATTTTCTCAAGATCTTCTTTTGATATTTTGACCAACAAAGGAGCGTTCATTGCTATCTGAAGAGCTCTAGCTCCAAGAATCCTGGCTTTCTCGTATTTTGTAAATTCTTCTAGTTTCATTTACTTTACAACCTTTTCTATCCTTTTAAAAACTTCTGTATACATTTTTTCAGATAAATCAATTGCTTTATGCAAATCCTCAATACTTATTGGTTGGGGATTTCCTTTTTGCATTGACGAGATATTATCTTTCGTTCTTCCTATAGTTAATCTTGTTTCAGCGATATCCTCTTCTTCTAATGTTGGATCAACAACAAACCTATTCCCTATTTTATGGAGAGTTATCGATATTGGTGTTTCTTTTGAGAGAGGAATGTTTTTCGTTGTCCACTCTCCAAAAAGGACCTTACCTTCTTTCTCATCATATTTCGGAATCTTTGCCGTTTTCAAGGCAGCTATAGCCCCAATTCCTGCGGCATCCAAAAGATTACCATCGTCGTTTATGGAGTAAATATCCACAAAAACAGTCCAGACTTTTTCTCCTTCTTTTATAACAAGTTTATTTAACTCAATGAACTTACTCTCTCTTATTATTCTGTCTGTAACTCTTCCCAATTCTATTGCTGGAAATTTTGGAGGACCGTTTTCATATCTTGAAGAACTTAAAGGCAATAACTCTGCGGTTACCATAAGATTTCCTTTGTCTTGCGAATCAGGATATGGCTCACCAACACCCATTTTTATTCCAACAAGAACTTCGGTTTTTCCCAATTTGACTCGTGCGCTTCCTTCAGCATTAGCAGAAACTCCTGTTTCTATAATCATTTCCCTATATTCCTCAACTCCTCTTCCATCGAACCTTTTTCCCCCTTCAAGGTATTTCTTCATCCTGTTTCCTGTTAATTCTGGTGTTTCCATTTTAGTTAAGTGCCTCCTTAAACGACCACGCTTGGGCGTTTTTAGTTAAGTGCCTCCTTTAATGCTTTCTTTTGAACTTCATATATTTCTTTTCTTGCCTTTCTAGCCATTTCTATAACCTCTTTAAGTTGTTCGTTAGATATCTTTCCATCAAGTTGGAAGTGGGTTATCTTTTCATCTGATGTAAAGGTTATTGGAATGTCTGTTGCTCCTTCTCCTTCGTCAAAAACAGAGTCTTCGTATTTATTTACATCTAATATTAATTGTTTGTCTAATTTTCCAACAGAAACGCTTGAGACAATACTTTTCATAGGAATTCCCGCATGTGCAAGGGCCATGGCAGCAGCGTTTATTCCCGCACACCTTGTAGAAGCACTAGCTTGTATAATTTGTATATGAACATCTATAACCATATTTGGATACTCGTCAATCATTACAACAGGCCCTAAAGCCCATTCAGTAATTTTGCTAATTTCGGTACTTCTTCTTGAAGGGCCAGGTCTTATTCTATCTTCAACAGAAAAACTAAGCATATTATAATTACATCTTAAGGTTCCTTTAGCAGGATCTCTTTGATTTCTAGGATGGAGTTCTTTCGGACCGTATACTGCAGCAATAGCAATTGTCTTTCCAAAAGAGAACATTGCACTACCGTCGGCATTTGGAACAACTCCCACCTTAGCAGTCATAGGTCTAAGCTCATCAAATTTTCTTCCATCGTCTCTTACGAATTCTTTATTTGCCATTTTATTTTTTATTTTCTGTAAACCATTTTTTTAATTCTTCTGTTAAACCAGACATAAAAGACTTTTCCGTAACAAAAATTATAGCTCTCTTCGCGTAAAGCTCGTTCTCTATCTTCTCTCCTTTTATCCATATCCAACCATTTTGTCCAACGGTAATATTGCATCCGGTTTCATCTTTTATTAATTTTATCATACTGCCTTCCTTTCCTATTACTCTTGGGACTTTATTAGGATTTATCTTGAATAAAAGACCTTCATCAATCTTTCCCAATCCTCTGGATTTTATGCTCAAGTCGATTCCTCTAGCATTAATTCCCCAAATCTTTGCAACGGCCATCTCTCCAACATCAATTACTTCATGTAATCCGTTTTTGTCAACGTATCTAGGAACCTCCGTTAAGGGTAAGAAAGCTCTTTCAGCAGTACCTATATCGATAACCCATCCATTGAAAGTAAGCTCCTCAACTTTCCCGATTATAATATTTCCTCTTCTTGGTTGGTAAACTCCGGATAGAGGAATAACTTTAGCAAGATTATTGTATTCTTCAGCCAAACCATATCTCAAGGCAACAATTTCATCGCCCCTTTTCTCTGTGCCTTCCCCAGGCAAGAATTCTTTACCTTTTACTATAGTCTCTCCAGGAATTACTATTTTTCTTTCATTCATTTGAAATCTCTCCCAGATGAATGAATGAAAATTTTACATTTTCTTTCGTTACTCATTTTATTGATTCTCCACCATGGTTTTAATAGTTTGTGTTTTTACTTTTTCTTTAAATTTCATTCTTCAATCTCCTCACTTAATGCACTTCCGTGAGTTACCGAGTTTAGTTTATCATAAAAGTCCATAACTATTCCGGCAGGAACTTTGACAATTATCTCCAAATCCCCATTATCTCTCCATTTTTCTTCTTCCTTATATTGAGAAACAATGCCGTATGCCTGGCCTGTATGAATGGCTGGAATTGTCAATCTAACTTTTTTCATCTCTATTTTAATAGGAATTATTTTTGACAAAACCTCAACAATATCTCCAATTTGCCTATCAATTGGACCTTCTTTTATGTTGACTCCGGCTTGGTCTAGTGCCGATCTAATTCTTTCAGGGGTGTGGGGGTTACCTGTTTGGGGATCAACGGAATTTGTAACAAAAAAATCAACAACCTGTTTAAATTTAGCACTTCTAGCCTCATCTCTATACTCTTGGGTTAGTTGAATTTCTCCGTTTTTAATTATTCTAATAACTATTGCCGTTAAATCAGTGGTACCAAATGCCTTTTGTAAATCTTCTTGGGAAGCAACATTCCCTTTTTTAGAATCAGTAAATACTCTGTCCTCTTCTGGTTCAATGGAGCTTATTTCACCTTTCTTGAATTTAAGAGCGTCTTCCAAATTAACAACGATTTCAAAGTTTTTTCCTGTTTGTTTTATTCTTGCGAGTGTGTTAGTCATTTTGTATAGTCTTGGATCTTTTCACCTTCTAATCTTTCAAGTTTTCCTGTTTCTGATTTAACATAAGCTAATTCTATTTTATCTAAATTATATTTTTTGGCCTTTATTTCTTGATAAATTTCTAAAGCAAGTTTAATCCCTTGTTTAAGCGTCATTGTTTGCTTATACTTCTGCCTCAAGATCTCCTTTATTTTTTCATCGTCCTCTCCTATAGCATTAGCATAGTAAGCAGAATAGTTTCCTGTAACATCAGAAGCATACAATTCTGGTCTTCCATTATCTATTCCGGCCATCATTAAAGAAACACCAAAAGGTCTAGCCCCACCATATTGTGTGAATTGCTGTTTTATGTTTGATATCTCTTTAACTATAAGTTCTATTTCTACCGGAGAGTCATAAGTAACTCTATGTTGCTGTGCCAAGACTTGCGATTTTTCTATTAGTACCCTGGCATCGGAAACAATTCCGGCAACGCTTGCTATTAAATGGGAGTCAATTTCATAAACTTTTGAGGCTGTTTTTTGGACAACCAATCTGTCATTTACTCTTTTATCCGCTATAATAAAGACTCCATCAGAACAAACCATTCCTATGCTTGAAGAACCCAGCCTAACTGTTTTTTCAGCATATTCTACTTGCAATAAATGGCCCTCGGGACTAAACATTGTAGCAGTCCTGTCGTAACCCATTGCTTGGTGTTGCATATCTATTGACATGTCCATCTTATATTTTTAGAGAATATTATAATTTTACTATTTCTCCGTTTCTCTATTCAATTTTTAGAATTAGCCATCCTTTAAAAGGTTTTCGGGTGGTTGTTTTTAAAAAGCTTTTATGTTGGAAGCAGCTTTTCAGGGAAGCCTAAAAGGTTTTCGGGTGGTTGTTTTTAAAAAGCTTTTATGTTGGAAGCAGCTTTTCAGGGAAGCCTAAAAGGTTTTTGGTCCCTATTTTTTCCCCAATCCCTTCAAAGTTCCACTAACTCTTTCAATCCTCAATTCCTTTGGCCAGGCAGCTAAACTAGCCCTAACATGGTTCAAACTACCCCTATTTACAGAAATAATAGCATAATTACTACTTGTTTTTATGAAAGCTAAACTTGCCTTTGACATGCCCAAAACCCCTATGAAACTCAAAACGGATTTCTCCACTTCTGATCGGATATTTGCGCCTTTTATTAGTAAATAGCGCTTATTTTCCTTCATTGATGGCTTAAGGGCTTTCATAAAAAATGAATGTAACAAGAGTTTTTAAACTCTTTTTCTTTTTTAAGAATAAGATGGAAGTATGTACTGTTGATGGATTTGAGGAAGTTGGAAAGAATATGACTGCCGTTAAAATAGATGAAGACGTATTTATTTTTGATGCAGGCCTCTACATCCCAGGAATTGTTGAGTTGCAGGAAGAAGATCAAAAACAAGAGTATACTGTTCAAAAACTAAGAAGAGTAAAAGCAATTCCAGACGACCGTGTATTAGACGCTCTTGGTTGGAGAGATAAGGTCAGGGCCATAATAATAAGTCATGCACATTTAGACCACGTTGGGGGGTTGCCTTATCTTTTGGAGAGGTATCCTAATGTTCCTATTTACGGGACTCCTTTTACTATGAAGTTTTTAGAATTATTTCTAAGAGATGAAAAAATAGAGTCAAAAAACCCCATGCACGTTATAAAACCAGACTCAACGATAATTTTAAATGGCAAATCTGGATCTTACAAAGTTGATTTCATTAACACAACTCATTCAACAATACAATGTGTATTTTTAGCACTTCATACAAGAGATGGAATCTTCTTCTATGCCTTGGATTTAAAATTTGATAACCATCCAACAATGGGGAGGCCACCAAATTATAATAAAATGAGGGAGTTGGGAAAAAAAGGAGTGAAGGTTTTGGTTTTGGATGCACTCTACTCATCAACAGAAAAAAGACCAGGAAGCGAAACGGTTGCAAAACACATGCTTGAAGAAGCCTTTTCAAGAGCGACGGATAAAAAAGCAGCAATTTTTATAACCACCTTCTCTTCCCACGTAGAAAGATTAAATAATATAGTTGAATTCGCAAGAAAAACTAAGAGAGAGATAATCTTTCTTGGAAGAAGTTTAGCAAAATATATGGAGGCCGCAACTGCAGTAGGAATGTGCCCTTTTAAAAATCATGTAAAGGTTGTGAAGTATAGAAAACAAATTAATTCTTTCTTAAGCAGAATAGAAAAGGCTAGAGGAAGATATCTAGTTGTATGCACCGGCCATCAGGCTGAAGAGAACTCTATTTTGGATAGAATAACTAAAGGAGAAACTCCATTCAATTTCAAACCAGGAGATAATCTTATTTTTTCCTCGAGTGTTATTCCAGTACCAATAAACATAAGTGCAAGAGCAAAAATGGATGCAAAGCTTAGAAAGAAAGGAGTTAAATTACAAGTAGATGTTCACGTTCATGGGCACGGAAGTCGTGATGATATGAGGGAATTAATAAAGATGACAAAACCAGAACAGATTATTCCTGCTCACGGAACTCTAGAACAAGAAGCCCCATTAATAGAGTTGGCCAAAGAATTTGGATATCGTTTCGGAGAGACCTCCCATTTAACTTCTAACGGTAAACTATTTAAATTTTAGTTTAACGCACAGTTTTTAAACATCGTGCTCTTAATTATATAATGGTGAGATATGATCTATTGGGAGGTTTAAGGTTAGCTTTATCTAAGGGAGATTCTTTGCAACAAGCCATGCAATCTTTTTATAATGCTGGATATACCAAAGAAGAAATTGAGGATGCTGCAAGAGTATTAAATACACATCCTCCACAACCATACGCCCCATCCCCACTACAAATGCAACAACCCTCAAAAGGATTTTCTCGTGCTCCGATAAATAGGCCTTTGGCAATGCAACAAAAACCAAGGATGGCAACACAAAAGAAAATAGTTAGGAGATTTATTAAACCCCAACCCTTTGTTCAAAACCCCAATACAACCTATAGGCCAATGAATATCCAAAGGCAATTTACTGCCCAAAAGAATATTGTGCAACCTAAACAAATACTCCCCCAAAAACAGGTAGTTCAACAAGTACAACCCCCCCAACAAAAACCAGCACAGACTTTTATTCCACAAGGACAACTCCAGAGTATTTCTGAAGCAGTTCAGCAATCTATTCCAGACCCAGGATATGTAGCCCAACCGCCAAAACAACCACAATATCCAAAGCAACCAGTCTCTCAGTACGGAGAATACAAAAGACCAGGAATAGACATGGTTACGGTGATTTTGGTTTTAATTTTGATTGTATTATTGGGAGTTTTAGGAGCTGTTTTCTTTTTCAAAACACAATTAGTAGAGTTTCTTAATAATTTTTTAGAATAAAATGGAAATTTATTCCCCAGAAGAGGATTCTTATTTGCTTTCAAAAGTATTAAAAGAAA
>JAHIVR010000214.1 GCA_018816625.1 Nanobdellota archaeon
CGATTCTTGCCAACAAGGCCTTCTTGCAGCGGGGCGCGACCACCATGGATGCAAACGGGAACGCCATGTTTACGACCAAGGAGCGGGCAGGATACGCACCGCTCAAGGCGAGTGGTTTTTCGGTGTGGCGGTGGGCAGGCAAGGCAGAGGCGGAGGCAGACCTAGATGATAAAGAGGCGCTCGTAGTTGATACCTATGGCCGGAAGTTTTTTGCCACGCCGCCCGTGAGGATCCCGGAGCAATGGGCCGTATATAAAGATGCAGAATCAAAGACGCCTTCAAAGATCTTTGAGGATGAGGACGAGGCACGTGGGTTTGCAGCAGAAGGAGGATATGAGCGGGTCGAAAGACGACCGCCAAAGGATATATCCAACCTCTTTGAAAAACAGCAACTCTATGCGCCAAGGCCTATCGCTGATATGATAAACAAGATGACTGCGACAGATAATCTTTTTAGAAGCACACCTGTATTGGGAGCGATTGGCAGACTAAACACGAGCCTCAAGACCTGGATCCTCCTTTCCAGTTTCTTCCATCACCTGGCAGGGACAAGGTCCTGGGTCTTCGGGGTGCATCATGGATGGAAAAAGGTGAATCCTGTAAGGGCCTATAAGGATGGGCTTAAAAAGATAGAAGACCTCAACCCCATACTGGAGTCTGGCATAAAAAATGGGCTCACCCTGGGTGAACTTCAGGACTGGGCAGAGCAGGAGCTGAGGGAGACAAAAGGACTGAGCGAGAGGCTTGTCAATTACCTCGGGCTTGAAAAGACGGCAAAGGCAATGGAGTATGGAAGATTCAGGAGAGAGAGATTTACTGACAGCCTGTTCAAGAAATTCTTTGCAGGGCTGAAGGCTGAGGCCTTTGTGATGGAATATACCCATGAGCTCCAGAAGGAAAACGAGAAATATACCAGGGGCAGGGTAAAGGTAGCGCCTAATCCGGACGAGATCGCGGAGCGGGTGGCCCGGCTTATCAATGCGGACTTTGGTGGGTTGCACCTAAAACGCATGGGCAGGAATCCCACACTCCAGAAGGTGGCACGCTTGTTGCTTCTAGCCCCCGACTGGTGTGCAATTTCCGACACCCGTGCCATGACAAAAACCGGCTGGAAATATTATTATGAGCTTGCTGTGGGGAAGGATGAGATCCTGGCGTTTAACCAGGATTCGCGGAAGTTTGAATGGTCATTATTGAAAGACATGTACGTGAATGAAGAATATTCCGGTAAAATGATAAAGGTTAAAAATTATACTCGTTCTGTTATGATGACGCCTGATCATACATGCTATGTTTATAATAAACAGAACAAAGAATATGGGGTGATAAAAGCACGTGACTTAAATTCAAGGCATCAGATACCAAGATGCGCAGAATTTCATCAATTTCCTATTGAAAAAACTTTCAGTGATTTTTTTGTGCAACTTGTGGGTTGGTTAAGAACAGATGGATATATAGCAACAAATAGTTGGAAATTAAAAAATGGCCTAACGAATACGGGATATTACGGTTGGATAAGCCAATGTAAACCAGATACAGTTAAAGTTTTAAAAGATCTGGGATTAAAGTATCGGGAAATTGGGTTTGCTAATAAAAAGATCAAACAAAACTACTCTGAATATGCTTTTAAAATTCCGCAAAAAGAATTTGAAAAAATGAGAGAGCTTGGTATTGCTAAAAAATTGAACTGGAAGTTTTTAAGTAAATTAACAAAAGATCAGCTTAAATTATTATACCATACTATATGGTTAGCAGATGGTTGTGACAAAGATAAAAAGATAATTTCCGGATCAGACGCCAAGATATTTGATGCTGTTATGATCAATACGCTACTTGGTAGACCGGTTACATTTCGTAAACAGACACCAACTTGTGGTACAGCATTATGGGTAACCAAAGGAGATAAAATTGGATGTTGGAAAAGCTCTGAAAGCCAAATAAGAGAAGTCAATTATACCGGACCGATCTGGTGTCCATCCGTTGATACCGGTTTCTGGCTTGCTGAACGGGAAGGGCTCATGTTTATCACCGGGAATACCGAATCCAACTTCAGGACCGTAACCGGTATGATACCCGGGCTTAACCAGCATATCAACAAGCTCATCGGGGATGTGCCGCCACCTAAAGGCATGGAGGATATCTACAGGCGGTTCTGGGGCCGGGTAATGCTCCGGATCGCGGTGAGCACCATCCTCGCGCAGATGCTTTTAAACGGGGCTGATGACACTGAGGAGTTCCTCAAGGAGCAGGCCCTATCCAACCGGTGGAATAAACTCAGGTGGACCGAGATCGATATCACCAGACTATATAACATGCTGGGGATTGATACAGAAGGACAGCGTAAGACCTTCAGCCTGGGCGGGCATTTCTTTGATCCTTTAAAACTCGTGGATCCATTCCGGCTCGCCAAAGGCAAGGCCTCACCCATCATGCGCGTGGCCGGGGCACTTTTTACCGGATCCGACTGGGCGGACCGGCCCTTTACAGGCACGCGAGAATTCGTAAAGACCGGAAAGACTGTCAAGAAATCGGTCCACCAGGAAAAAGAAGCAGGTGTTGACAGGCTTCCTGCCCTCGTTGTCAACCAGGTAGTCAACATGCAGCCTATCCAAGTGGGGCACTTTATCCGGTATATGCAGGGCGAAGAGGACGGTCTTACCGCCCTTGCTCACTCCATGGGTGCAGCCACGCATACGGCATGGCCGCCCCGGATCGAGACGCC
>JAHIVR010000015.1 GCA_018816625.1 Nanobdellota archaeon
CCCCTGGAAGCGGGAAGACTAATTTTTGTATACTTGCTGCTGCCTCCCAGGCTAAGAAAGGAAATAAGGTTATTTTTATTGACACAGAAGGAGGATTTAGTCCGGAGAGAGTAAGGCAGATTGTTGGAGATGATTATGGAAAGATACTGGAGAATTTTCTTATGCTTGAACCAAAGAGTTTTGAAGAACAAAAAAGGGTGTTCAAGGATTTACTTAATAGGGTTAAGAAAGAGCATGTTGGCTTGATTATTGTTGATAGTATGGCAATGCTTTATAGGTTAGAACTGGGAGATGCGCAAAGGCTTAAGGAAACAGAAGCAATACAACAGGTAAACAGGGAGGTTGCCGCTCAGATGAGGGTGTTGGCAGAGATAGCTAGAAACGAGGACATTGCAGTTTTAATCACAAATCAGGTGTATAAAGGATATCAGTCTGAGGAAGATTGGAAATCAGGAAAGCAAGTGGAAATGAATATTGTTGGAGGGGATTTGTTTAAGTATTGGAGCAAGGCAATAATTGAGTTAAGGATTGAAGGAAGTAGGAGAAAGGTTGTGTTGTTGAAACACAGGAGTTTGCCTGAGAAGGAATTATCATTTGAAATAAGAAACAAAGGAATCTTCAAAAGGTCTTGGTTATGAAGATTCTAAACGCCCAAGCATGGTCATTTTAAGGAATCTTCAGAAAAGGGTGGATATAATTTCTTAGTAGCAATAAAACCATATAAAGAAGTGGAGATTATTTCTTTTATGCAAGATGTAAGATTTGAGGTTGTAAAGAAAATAGCTCAGACTAAATTTAAATTTAAAGATATAAAAAGAGTTTCTAAATTAGATTCAAGCAGTCCTCCAAGTGTTTTTATAGGCAGTAAGTTAAAATATCCTTTGGTTAATGTTGGTATTTTAAGTCCTTTAGAGAGAGATCATGATGCCTGGATTTATGACGATGCTCCTTATTGGGCTAAGGAAAATTTTACAATAAATGAGGTTGTACATTTAAGAGATAATTTGCTTAATTCTAGGTTTCAAAGCCAGGTTAAAGATGTTCAGAAGACAGGAAAATTTGTTCAGATGGCTCAGGAGATAGCTCTTGCTTCTAGGCCGGTAGACGTTGAGATTCATTTAAAGAGAGATATCAATGTTGGGAGAAATAAGGATAAGGTATTAATTCCTTTAGGGATGAAGGCCTCTTTAGAAAAAGCCAGAGTGACTTCAAATATAAAGGTAGATAGGAGGGTGGATAAAGTTGTTAATGACGAGATAAAATCAAGCCAGGCATTGCAATATTTGTATAAGAATAAATTTTCTGAGTATGTTCTTAGCAAGATATTGAGTGTGGGGGTTTTGGGACTGAAAAAAGATAAAAGACTTGTTCCAACTCGTTGGTCAATAACTGCTACTGATGATTCTTTGGGAAAGGAGTTGATAAAAGAGATAAAGAGTTATAAATGGATTGAGAATTATGAAATTTTTTATGGTGGTTTCATGGGTAATTTATATTTGATAATGTTTTTTCCAGGTGTTTGGAGTTATGAATTATTTGAGTTGTATTTTCCAGGTAGTAGTTGGAATCCCGGAAAGGAGATAAAAGCTTCAACAGATTTTGAAAGTTATTCTGGTAGAAAAGAGTACGCTTTTGCAACTGCAGGAGGTTATTATGCTACACGTCTTCCCATACTTGAATATTTAAAGAGCATAAAAAGACAGGCTGCTGTTTTGGTTATAAGGTTGGAGACTCAGAGTTATTGGGCTTCCTTGGGTGTGTGGGTATGTCGCGAATCAATAAGGAAATGTCTTAATAAGAAATCTCTAGAGTTTCAGAGTAGGGAAGAATTATTAGCAAGTTCAAAAAAGATAAGTATGATTAAATTTGGTTACGATCCTTCAGTTCTTCTGAAGAAAAGTAAATTGTTGGACATTTTAAGTCAGCAAAGAAATCTCAAAGAATTTTTTTAGTTAATTTTTCTTGTTTTTGTGCTAGGGTGCATGTGGGGAATAATTTTGATATCTTTAATATGTCATTATGAAGTTTATTATAACTCTTTGAGGATATGCTAAATCTGTAAACATCAAATTTACCATAGGCATATTTTTCTCTTATTGGATGGCATAAATATCCACATTTAATCCCAATTTCTCTAATATCTGCCATAAGTCTTTTGTTTTTTCCATAGATTGTTATGACCTCTCCAACGTGTCCTTCATCTATTATGAAAGAGACCAGTCCTGCAAGCAAG
>JAHIVR010000114.1 GCA_018816625.1 Nanobdellota archaeon
AATTACTAAAAGCAGAAAAAGATATTCTAGGATTCATAAAAGGGTGTTTGAACAATTAAAGAAAATTAATCCTTTCTTTGAAAAAGAATTTTTAATTGGTATTAAGAGGCTTTTTGGACTAACGATTAAACAAAAGGAAGAGATTTATGCTGCCTGGGCTGCTTTACTTGATTTAAATAATCCACGGAAGATTTTGGCCAGATCACATCAACCTATTTTATATCCAAGAAGGACCTACGATATCTCTTTTGAGGGAAAGAAGGTAATTTTTCCTACGGGAATTGTTGAGGATCAAAATGGTAAAGATATTTTATTGTATTCTGGGGCAGGGGATACTTATACTTCTGTTAAGCGAATTAGGATAGATGATATTCTTGATTCTTTCGAGGCTATTTAGGGAAGAAATTTTTTGAGTTCTTTTAAGTTAATTTTGTAGGCTCTTACAAAACTGTCATTAACGTGGGCGTATAGAAGGCCTTCGTGTTTGTTTAATTGAAGGAAGTCAGAGGCGAAGGTTATTGTTGTTGCTTTTGGGTCTTCAAATAAAGGTTTGCTTGCTACCCAAGGAACTTCACCTGTTTTTTGGTTGAATAAGAATAGGCCTGGTTTAAAATCTCCTCGATATTTTACACCTTTCTTAAAATATTCTCCAGAATTTCCCGTACATATCCCCAATAGGAAGTTATTAATGCTTATGGTTGATGGATCAAGGATCTTACAAGGAGAAGCATATCCAGCACACCAAGGATGGCTGTGTTTTTTTGGATCAAAAACCAATTTTATAAATTTCCAATCTTTGTTCATGTCTTTTGCTTTAAGAAGTGAAATGCCTTCTTCTGGGTTATTCTGCCAAGATTCAGCTAAAATATATCTGTAATCTTTATTTTTTATGGGGGGTATGGCTATTTCTTTATTATTTGAGATAACTGGTTTTGTGGAAGTGAGTTTTTTTAAGCTTGGCCCTTTGGCATGACCAAGATATAGTCTACACTTCTTTTTGTTTTTATATCCAATAGCAATCGTGAAATACACATGTTTAATTTCTTTTTCATCAATCCAAATATCAGGATCTTCAAGACCCATAAGAAATTTATCTTTATCTAGAAGGTTCTCAATTACTTTTTTTATTCCTTTTATTTTTAGATCTTTGACTTTTTTCCAATTTAGTAGGTTTTGACTTGTTACAATAATTAGTCTACTTTTATCTACAAATCCCTCGACATTTACCTTACCCTTTCTTTTATAAACCTCTCTTGCTACCCCATATTTTATTTTGTTGTTAATACTTCCTTTATCTACTGAAAGGGCCATAAACCTTGATTTTTTAGAATATAAAGATGGTTTATCCCAGTAAGAAACAGCTGAATTTATTTTTTTCCAAACCATTACTCTAGAAGAGGTTTATCTTTTTTATAATTATCTTATCCCAAGTCTTTCAGAAATAACACTAAGTATTTTCTTTGCTATGATTCTATAATCTAGGTTTTCCAGCACGTACTGTCTTCCAGCCTGCCCCATTTTCTTTCTTAGTTCTGGGTTGTAAATTAATTCTTTTGTGTATCTAAATAGGTCATCTACATTTGCCCGATACCCAAAGGTTTTTGGAGAATCAAATTTTACTATCTGTTTTGTTGAGTATCCCATTCCCGGATATACCCATTCTTCATTTAGTTTGATTTCTTCAGCAACTTCTGCCAAAAAACCTGTTTTTCCATGAATTATGAACTCAGATGGACCTCCTTTATTAATAGAGATTACCGGTTTTGCGCAAGACATTGCTTCAGCCTGAATCATGCCGAATCCCTCTATTCTTGAGGGGGCTGCATAAATGTCACAAGCGTTAATCACGTTTGCCATGAATTCTGGGGTCCATTCTCCATCAAGGAATGTAACTTTTTCTCTTATCCCTAAATCTTCGGCAAGTTTTTCTTCTTTTTCTCTCCATTCGTGGGAGCATTCACTTGGCCAGGATTTACAAACATATCTCCATTCTTTAAATTCTTCATCTATCTTTGCTAGAGCTTGCATCATTTCTTGAGCTCCTTTACTTGTAACATCTCCACCCATTGTGAGAATTAGTAATTCATGATCTCTAACTCCGAGCATTCTTCTTACTGCCAGATTAGTTTCATTATCTTGGACTGGTTTATAATTATCAGTATCAATCCCTATATGCATTGGGACGATTTTGCCGGTGTCTACTCTGTCTCTTTTATATACTTGGCGAACCCACTCACTTGTTGTAAACATTAGTTTTAATTGATTAAACTCATTTTGATAGTTTGCCACCCAACCATCTGAATTAAACCATGGTATTACTGTGCAACCCCATTTTAAAGGTTCTCTTAAAACATCTGGAGCATTTCCCCAAAACCCTATTCCAATAACAACATCTGGTTTAAAGTGTCTAAGATAAAATTCTTTTTGTAAACTATCTCTATGGTGGCATGGGATTGCATTAACTCCTGCTTCTAGAAGACCTTTGTATAAGTTATATCCTTGAATACTAACTCCGTCAGCTTCTACTGGATAAGGGAACAAGACTAAAACTCTCATTTTATTTTGCATATTTATCAAAAGCTTCAATTGGACCGGCACTTAGCTCTTCAAAACCAATACCTCCCCTATCATATCCATAAACATTGATTGCGAGCTTTCTTTTCATTGAGAGTTCATTGTCATTCAGTTTTATAAAAATATCTGCACTAGAGTTATATTCAGCGTAGCCTTGGTGTTTGTTGTTAACTTTGTGGTAGGAGAAGAAAAAGACTTTTTTCGATGATAAAACATTATTTTTTAGAGCAGAGGTTATTGCTTTGTGAATGTCTTTATGCCTTATGTGCCCGTATTCTCCATTTGAGTTGTGTGTGAAGAGTAGATCATAAGTTTTGTCTTTGATGTGTGGGAGGATGGTAGTCATTATCTTCTTTTGATCCAATGGTCTTTTTAGATTTTTGTCATCTAAATCATAAATATATCCTTTAACATTCAATTCTTTGCAGACTTTTAGAAATTTTGGATAGCGATCTTTATCAGATTTCCTTGTCAATACTAAGAGTGTGACATCCCATTTATTTCTGTTTCTTATCAATGTCCCACCCATCCAAAGAGTTTCATCATCCGGGTGTGCTACAATAACTAGGACTTTCTTTTTCATTGTAATGGCAAGGTTTTTAATTAGATAAAGATTACTATGGCATAGAATGAAAAGGGGAAGGAGAAAAAGTAATACTTTTGGAATTTTGAATGTCATATTATTGAGTGTTTTGGTTTTTGAGTTAATTTTAATTGTTGATCAAAATATAACTGGGAATCCTGTTTTGAATATATTGCAGGAGGGGGTTTTTAGTTTTGAAGAGAAACCAAATATGGTTGAACTTACTGGAACCATTGAGACAATTATTGTAGATGATTTTGAAAACGAAAGATCGTGGACTGAGTATTATTTGAATTTTGATGGAAAAAGATATGAGTTGGATTTAGGAGATAAACAAGCTAAGGTTTATCCTCAAAATATGATGGTAAAAGGAGAATTAATAGAAGATGAAATATCTGTTGATTCGATACACCCTTCTATGGCAAAGACTACAATGGGATTAGATCCTTGGCCGCATACAATTGGAATTCAGAATTATGTGGTTGTATTTTTGTTTAATGAAACAGAGCCTTTTTTTGATGCAGAAAATTATACTAATGTTATTTTTGGATTAGCTAATAACTATATGGGGGAAGTTTCTTATGGGAAGGTAGGAGTTGATTATGGATACTTTCATACAGCAATTCTTCCTTTGGAGATACAAAATCCTAGTTATATTTTAGATTTTGCCATTTCTGAAGTAGACCCTCTTATTGATTTTAATGACTATGATGGGATAATTGTTTTTCACCCACACACTAATGATAGTGAAACTTATTATTCCGGAATGGCTGGGATTGGTAAAAACAGTTTTTTTACTAATGATGGAGATGTTAAACTTTATCATACTTTTATTAATAGGAAGTGGAATGAGGATCCAAGTGAATTTGGAATTTTAATACATGAAATGGGGCATAATTTTGGATTGCATCATTCAGCTAAGTTGACTTGTGGGGATTATCCAAATAGAGGAACTTTGGGCAATTTATGCACTTTTTTTGAGTATGGTGAGCCTTTTGATGTTATGGGTTTTTCATCTTTGAAGGGCCAATATAGTTTAAGAAATAAACTTGTTACTTTGGGGTGGGTTGACAGTGCGAATGTGCCTAAAGTAACAGAGGGAACTTATTTTGTTTCTCCTTTTGAAGTTGATTCTTCTGGAACTTCACATATACATGGGTTAGAGATTCCTTTAGAATGGAAGTCTGAGGCTATAACTTTATTTTATAATGAAGAATTTCAAAGTCCTTTTGTTGAAAATGAAGGCTTAACTAGTTATTATTTAGAGTATAGGACTGAGTTTGAGGAATTAACTCAAAACCCTTGGATTGTAGAATGGTTACAAAATGAAACTTTTTATGGATTAGATATTTCTGAATTAGATGGAGCTATTTTAATAAGATTAGGTAGAGATAATATGTTTTGGTACGATGGAGGGGTACCCCAAGGATATTGGGCAACATTAACTTGGTTGTTGAGTATACATCCAAATGCTAGAACTTGTTGGGAAGATGGAGACGGATTTATGGCTTGTTATAATGATGGTTATATCTCTTCATATTATGGATATCTTCTTGAAGGAGAGATATATTGTGATGAGTTTAATGATATGGGAATAGAATTTTTAGATACAAATGAAAGTGGGGCTCTAGTGCAGATTACTCGAGATGAAGATGGTGATGGGATAATGTCAATCCCTTGTGGAAATGATTGTAATGATAATAATCCCAATGTTTACCCCGGAGCTCCAGAAGTTTGTGATGGAATAGATAATAACTGCAATGATTTAATTGATGGTGAAGAACTTAAAGAGGGGTGTGGAGATGGTATAGATAATGATTGTGATGG